>JBEDFH010000075.1:0-4410 GCA_041175265.1 Pseudomonadota bacterium
TGCAAGGTCTAAGTGATCTTGCTGTCATTAAAGAGACTTTTGTTGAAGCATCAGATTTATTGAAGCAAGATTTTTGGGCGATGGTTACTGAGCCAAATGAAGCTTTAAATCAAACGGCGAATACGCAGCCTTTAATGCTCACGGCAGGCATTGCCACTTGGCGTGCTTGGCAGCAACATACCGACAATCTACCTGCGATAATGGCTGGGCACAGCCTTGGCGAATACACAGCACTCGTTGCGGCAGGTGCGTTGTCTTTTGAAGACGCACTGCCATTGGTACGTTATCGTGCCGAAGTCATGCAAAGTGCAGTAGCTGAAGGCGTAGGGGCAATGGCTGCAATATTAGGCTTGGATGATGATGCCGTGCGTTCTGTGTGTAGTGAGGCATCACAAGGGCAAGTATTGGAAGCAGTGAATCTTAATTCGCCTGGACAGGTTGTTATTGCTGGAAATAAAGAGGCTGTTGAACGTGGTATGGAATTGGCTAAAGAAAAGGGCGCCAAGCGCGCTTTGGCTTTACCTGTCAGTGTTCCTTCCCATTGCGCTTTAATGAAGCCAGCGGCAGAAGAACTGGCGGCATATTTAAAAGATGTAAAAGTCAATAAGCCATTAATGCCTGTCTTGCATAATGCTGATGTTCTAGCCTACAGTGATGCTGAGAAAATTAAAGATGCTTTGGTACGTCAATTGTTTAGTCCAGTCAGGTGGGTTGAAACGGTTCAATATGTAAATGCACAGGGCATTGCTAATACTGCAGAGTGCGGGCCTGGCAAAGTGCTTGCTGGATTAACAAAGCGTATTGTTGCGGAATTACCTTGTTTAGCGCTAACAAGCATTGAATCCATCAACGAAGCAACTTTTGCTTAAAAACTCATTTTTATAGAAGGGGCAGAATATGCTAGAAGGTCAAATTGCATTGGTGACGGGGGCTAGCCGTGGCATTGGTGCAGCGATTGCACAAGAGCTAGGTAAACAAGGTGCTATTGTTGTCGGTACGGCAACTACACAAAATGGTGCAGAACAAATTTCTGCTGCGCTCAAAGATGCTGGAGTTAAAGGAACTGGTTTGGCTTTAGATGTGAATAATCAAGAGCAAATTCAAGGCACTCTTAAAACAATTACTGATCTCTACGGTGATGTCAGTATTTTGGTGAATAATGCCGGCATTACAAAAGATACTTTGCTTATGCGTATGACAGATGATGACTGGAATGAGGTTATTTCGACGAATTTAGGCTCCGTTTATCGAATGTCGCAAGCTGTATTAAGGCCTATGATGAAGGCTCGAACAGGTCGCATCATCAACATATCGTCTGTTGTTGGACACATGGGTAATGCAGGTCAAACAAACTATGCTGCTGCAAAAGCAGGCATGGCTGGGTTTACAAAATCACTTGCAAGTGAAGTTGGCAGCAGAAACATTACGGTAAACTGTGTTGCTCCAGGCTTTATTGATACAGATATGACACGTTCTTTACCTGAAGAACACAAGAATGCATTACTCCAACATATCCCGCTTGCAAGGCTTGGCCAGGATAAGGAAATTGCAGCAGCAGTGGTGTTTTTGGCATCGCCTTCAGCTGCCTATATTACAGGTGAGACGCTGCACGTAAATGGTGGTATGTATATGGCTTAAGCCATATCAAATTTAGTTTTTTGTATTCTTCTTGCTTTTTGATAGAATGGCGAGAGTTTTGTAAGTAATAATTTTTTAAAAAAGGGGTATTAAGATGTCTGACATCGAACAACGCGTTAAAAAGATTGTAGTAGAACAACTTGGTGCAAACGAAGCTGATGTAAAAAATGCATCTTCATTTGTTGATGATCTAGGCGCTGACTCTTTAGATACGGTTGAATTGGTTATGGCTTTGGAAGAAGAATTTGATTGCGAAATTCCTGATGAAGAAGCTGAAAAAATTACAACAGTACAACAAGCTATCGATTACGTTACAGCTAATCTTAAGTAATTAAGATTTCGCTTAACACCCTCATATAACTTTCATATTCTTGGAGTCGCCTTGTCCAAGTCGCTTAACGGGTCTAAAAGACGCGTAGTAGTTACTGGTCTAGGAGTTGTATCACCTGTTGGTATTGGTGTTCAAACTGCTTGGGCTAATATTGTTGCTGGCAAATCTGGTATTACTCGTATTACCAAATTTGATCCATCGAACTTTTCCTCACAAATTGCAGGAGAGGTTAAAGATTTTGACGTTTCTCAATTTCTTCCCGCTAAAGAAGCGAGACGCATGGATACCTTCATTCAATATGGCCTGGCAGCGGCAATTGAAGCAGTGAAAGATTCAGGTATTGAAGCTACCGAAGAAAACGCCGAGCGCATCGGTGTTTCAATTGGTTCTGGCATTGGTGGTCTTCGCTTAATCGAAGAGACCAATGACACATATGATGAAGGCGGTCCACGTAAGATTTCACCGTTCTTTATTCCCGGCACTATCATTAATATGATTTCAGGCAATTTATCGATTATGTTTGGATTTAAAGGTCCTAACGTATCGATAGTGACTGCTTGTACAACAGGCACGCATTCTATTGGTGACGCTGCACGTATGATTGAGTATGGCGATGCTGATGTCATGGTTGCGGGGGGTGCTGAAGCTGCAATTACTGAACTTGCTGTTGGTGGCTTTGCTGCTTCTCGTGCTTTATCAGGTAGGAATGATGATCCTGCAACAGCAAGTCGTCCTTGGGATAAAGACCGGGATGGATTTGTGATTGGCGAGGGCGCTGGTGTAATGGTGCTTGAGGAGTATGAGTCTGCTAAAAAGCGTGGCGCAAAAATTTATGCCGAACTTTCTGGTTATGGTATGAGTGCTGATGCATATCATATGACAGCACCAAATATGGATGGCCCACGTCGTTCTATGCGGAATGCCATGAATAATGCAGGTGTGAATCCAGATGAGATTCAGTTTGTAAATGCCCATGGCACATCAACGCCACTTGGCGATGCAAATGAAACCAATGCAATCAAAGCTGCTTTTGGTGATCATTCGAGCAAGATTGTTGTTAACTCAACAAAGTCTATGACCGGTCATTTGCTTGGTGGTGCAGGAGGCTTGGAGTCTGTATTTACAGTACTTTCAATACACCATCAAATTTCACCGCCAACCATTAACATTTTCAATCAAGATCCTGAATGTGATTTGGATTATTGTGCAAATGTTGCACGCGATATGAAAATTGATGTCGCCCTCAAAAACAATTTTGGCTTTGGTGGTACAAACGGTTCTTTAGTATTTAGAAAAGTCTAAATACTCCCAATACATGCTTTGGATTATTTTCGGGTTTAAGATAGTCTAAACAGATAAAACAATACCAGAGCATGCAAACCAAATATCACCCTGAATATTTATTGAATGGAAGCCCTGATGAAGGGCTTTCTGTTCTTGATCGCGCTTTTGCTTATGGCGATGGCGTGTTTCGCACATTGCTTATTCGTCATGGAGATCCAGCTCACTGGGATCTTCACTACTCCAAATTACGAAATGATTGTAAACGTTTAAAGATAGACTGCCCTGATGAGTTGCTGATACTAGAAGATATTAAGTGTCTTTTTAAATTAGGTGGCTCAGGCGTAATTAAAATTATTGTCAGTCGCGGCGAAAGTGATAGAGGATATGCAGTTCCCGCCAATATAAAATCTAATAGATTCGTGATTAAACTTCCGGCGCCGAGTTATCCAGCAGTTAATGTAGATGAGGGTGTTAAATTATTTTTATGTAATATTCGCTTATCAAAACAGCCCGCGCTCGCTGGTATTAAACATCTCAATCGGCTTGAAAATGTGATGGCGCGAATGGAATGGAGTGATCCTGATTTTACAGATGGTTTGTTATTGGATGAAAATGGTTTTGTGATCGAAGGTACTATGAGTAACGTTTTTGCGAGATTCGGTAATGTGTTGCTGACTCCCGACTTGAGTCAATCTGGAGTCGCTGGCGTGACAAGAGAATGTATTTTAACGATGTCTGATGCGCTAGGCTTGGATGTGAAAGTTCAAGCATTTACATTGGATCAGTTGCTTGAAGCTGATGAAGTGATTATTTGCAATACGCTATTTGGGGCATGGCAGGTAAGAGCTTTATCTAATAAGTTGTGGAATAAACAAATCTTAGCTTCAAAAATTCGTTCTTTGTTAGAAGGTTAATATGTGGTTAATAAAGACTCTTTGGCGCATTTCATTACTGATTACTTTGTTATCGGTCGCATGGCTTATTTATTTCGCCAATCTTTCTGTTCACTCTAACCCTAGTGAAGGCACATTTGATGTTGTAGCTGGAAGTCGATTTCGTAGCGTGAGTCAGCATCTACTAAAACAGGGGGTTATCAAAGATCCTTATAGTTTTGAATTGATGGCTAGGTTATTAGGTAGGGCATCAGATGTTAAGGC
>JBEDFH010000076.1:0-4783 GCA_041175265.1 Pseudomonadota bacterium
AAATTAATGACTTACGTAAGTCTGGTGAAAAAGTTATTCAAGAATTGCCTGGCCATGAAGCATATGTTGATGAATTGAATTTTGATCGTAGATTGAAAAAAATGGATGGTGTCTGGCAAGTGGTTGCGGCATAGACTAAACGTATTAACAAGGTAAATATTAATTAATTTTAGGTAGATTTATGGCTAAGAACGTCGTAGTAATCGGTACCCAATGGGGCGATGAGGGAAAAGGTAAGATTGTTGATTGGCTTACTGATCACGCTCAAGGTGTTGTGCGCTTCCAAGGTGGACATAATGCAGGTCACACTTTGGTGGTGGGGCAGGGATCAGCTCAGCGCGTTTACAAGCTAAATCTAGTGCCTTCTGGAATTGTGCGTACTGGCGTGAATTGCTATATCGGTAATGGTGTTGTATTGGATGCAGGCCATTTGCTTAAGGAAATTAAAGAGCTTGAAGATGGTGGGTTGGAAGTTAAAAACCGTTTGAAGGTAAGTCCTGGATGCCCATTGATTTTGGATTATCGTTTAGATGTTGCGCGAGAATTAAAGCGTGGAGCTGATAAGAAGATTGGTACAACTGGTAAGGGTATTGGCCCAACTTATGAAGATAAGGTTGCGCGACGTGCTTTGCGTTTGTATGACTTATTTTATCCAGATCAGTTTGGTGAGAAGTTAAAAGATGTATTGGATTACCATAATTTTGTGCTCACTAAATATCTAGGTGCTGAGGCTGTCGATTTTAATCAACAGTTAGATTCTGCTTTGGCTAAAGCTGAACATATCCGGCCTATGGTGGCTGATATTTCAGCAGCACTATATGAAGCGAATGCGGCAGGTCAAAATTTATTGTTCGAAGGTGCTCAAGGCACATTGTTAGATGTTGATCATGGTACTTATCCATATGTCACGTCTAGTAACTGTGTTTCTGGTCAAGCGTCTGCTGGTACTGGTGTTGGCCCTAGTATGTTGCATTATGTATTGGGCATTACTAAAGCTTATACGACTCGTGTAGGCGGTGGCCCATTCCCAAGTGAACTTGATATTGAATCAGACAACTGTCCAGGTAATCAAATGTCTGTAAAAGGACAGGAAATTGGTACGGTGACTAAACGTAAACGCCGTTGTGGATGGTTCGATGCCGCTGCATTGCGTCGTTCAGCAAGAATTAACGGATTGTCTGGTCTTTGTATTACAAAGCTAGATGTATTGGATGGCATTAGTGAATTGCAAATTTGTACGGGCTATGAGCTAGATGGCAAAGTGGTTGATATGTTGCCTGTGGGTGCCGACGATGTGGCTCGTTGTAAGCCAATTTATGAAACATTACCTGGCTGGTCAGAAAATACTTTTGGTGTGAACCGTTGGGAAGATCTGCCTTTGAATGCGCGTAATTATTTAAAACGATTAGAAGCTTTATGTGATGTGCCTGTTGATATTGTGTCTACTGGTCCTGAGCGTGATGAAACAATTGTGCTTCGTCATCCATTTGGGCTGTGATGAAGCCGATTTTAAAACAGCGCATGGCTTGGGCGCTGACCGGCTCAGGTCATTATTTACGTGAGTGTATTGATATCCTCAATACATTAGAAGATGTAGATTTGTTTTTAAGTAAAGCTGCAGCAGAAATTTTGCAACAGTATGGTTATACACATAATGTAGGTAAGGTATATCAAGATAAAACTGCTAGCGCGGTGCCTGTTGAGCTGTTTTATCATGGCGCATATCATACCGTTGTAATTGCACCGAGCACTTCAAATACGGTTGCAAAAATGGTGTGTGGGATTTCCGATAATTTAGTGACTAATATTTTCGCTCAGGCTGGAAAGTGTCGTGTTCCGACTATTGTTTTTGCTTGTGACACTGAGCCAGAGATGGAATCGGAAGCGCCACGTGAAAATATGGTTAAGGTTTATCCTAGACGTATCGATCTTGAAAATACAACAAAACTTAAAACTTTCGAAGAAACAACGGTTGTTGATAACATGCAACAACTTTCTGATGTTATCCAAGCTAGATTAGCGTGTCTGAAAGTATCCTCTTCTTAACGGGTAAGTTGGCTGAAAAAAGCTTGCATCAAGTATTAGCAAGTATACAGCCAGCACCATTCAAATATCGCATTGAACAAATTGGTGTTTCAGTCGCTGCCTTGATGACGCCTGAGTTAATTGTTCGTCGTTTGGCTGACACGGGCGATGCAGACAAAATGATTGTTCCTGGGCTATGTCAGGGTGATTTGTCCATGCTTGAGAATAAATATGGGATACCGGTTGCTAGAGGCCCTGAGGATTTGAAAGATATGCCTCAATATTTTGGGCGAGGCGGTCAAGCAACTGATCTTTCGAAATATGATGTGAATATCTTCGCTGAAATTGTTGAGGCTCCTCAATTAAGTGTTGATGGCATTTTGGCGCGAGCGTCATATTTCAAAAAGCAGGGCGCTAACGTTATTGATCTGGGTTGCTTACCGAACACACCATTTCCTCACCTTGTTGATGCGATTAAAGCGCTCAAATCTGCAGGGTTTAAAGTGAGTGTAGATTCTCTTAACAGTGATGATCTGCTATTGGCTGGACAGTCAGGTGCCGACTATTTATTAAGTTTAACTGAACATTCATTATGGATCGCTCATGAAGTATCATCAGTTCCAGTATTGATTCCGGCTAAATCTGGAAGTTTGCCATCCTTGTATCGTGCAATTGATGCAATGCAAAAAATAGGCAAGCCTTTCATTGCAGATGCAATTTTAGATCCAATTCCTTTTGGCTTTACTGACTCTATTGTCCGTTATCAGAAATTACGTAAACGTTATCCCGATATTCAAATAATGATGGGTGTGGGTAACATTACCGAATTGACGGATGCGGATACGACAGGCATCAATGCTATTTTGTTTGGCATGATTAGTGAATTAAAAATTAATGCAGTATTGGCTACATCAGTCAGTCCTCATGCTATTAATGCAGTTGCTGAAGCTGATATTGCTAGACGTATGATGTTCGCTGCACGTGAGGATAGTCGTTTGCCACGTGACTACAGTTCGGGTTTGTTGGGTTTGCATGATAGGCGGCCATTTCCTTATTCTTCAGAAGAAATTGCTGAAATTGCTTCGCAAATCAAAGATCCTAGTTTTAGGATTCAAGTAAGTAAGGCTGGGGTGCATGTTTATAACCGTGATGGTTTATTCCAAGACATTGATCCATTTAAGCTATATCCGCATTTAAAAGTCGACGATGATGCTTCTCATGCTTTTTATTTGGGTGTTGAGCTCGCCCGCGCCCAGATTGCATGGCAACTTAAAAAACGATACGTTCAAGATGAAGAATTGGATTGGGGTGTAAATAGCATCGAGTCAGATCAGACTGGTAAAACTGCACACCGTGAAGCTTCTATAAAAGAGAAAAAGCTTAAAGTTGAATAACCTGCCAGAAAAAATTATTGAAAGTATCGTTGTGACGCAAAATCCAGATGGCACGCCTCATATTGCGCCATTTGGATTGCGGCAGCGAAAAGGATTGATGTTACTCGCTCCTTTTAGGCCATCTACAAGCTTAGATAATTTGTTAAGCGGCAGGCCTGCTTCCTTAAACTTTACTGTTGATGTGCGTGTGTTTGCTGGCGCTCTAACTGGACGTAGGGATTGGCCCGTTATTAAGTCTCCTTTAGGTGCTTGGGCACTTGAGAACGCATTGAGCTATCAAGAAGTGAGGTTGGTAAATGTGATTGACGATGATGTCAGGCCTGAGCTTTACTTTGAAACACAATCCTTGGTTAATGTTTCCCCGTTTATGGGGTTTAACCGTGCACAGGCTTCGGTGCTTGAGCTTTGTGTGTTGGTGAGTCGATTAAATCGCTTGTCTATTGAAAAGATTGATGCGGAAATTAATTATCTGCAAATCGCAATAGATAAAACAGCCGGTGAACATGAGTTCGAAGCTTGGGGCTGGCTGATTGATGCTGTTGAGAATCATAAGGCTACTTTGCAAGGTCATCGCTTTGCCTAAAGGATTAGCCCCTCAGCTTTTGGCAAGCGTGACTTCTGTAAATGAAGCTCAATTAGCACTTGATGCAGACGTTGATATTATTGACTTGAAAAACCCAACTGAGGGCGCTCTCGGTGCCTTATCTTTAAAGGCAATTCAACAAATAGTTGCCTTAATCGATAAACGTAAACTTGTAAGTGCAACCATCGGTGATTTGTTGATGGATCCATTGTTGATTGAGCCTGCGGTTCAGGCAATTTCTGAAACAGGGGTTGATATTGTTAAGATTGGTTTTTTCGGTAGTGAAGACCACCTGGCTTGCGCAGTAGCTTTAAAAAAACAGATTTTGAATGGTACTAAAGTAGTGGCAGTTTTGTTTGCGGATCAATGTCCTAATTTTGATTTCATGGATAATCTGAAAGCGATAGGTTTTTACGGTGTGATGTTGGATACCGCAGATAAGTCTTCTGGTGGATTGCTCAATCATTTGTCACTAGAGGACTTGTACACTTTTACTCAAAAAGCCAAATCTTTGAATCTAGTATCTGGGTTAGCTGGTTCTTTAATGGTAAATGATATTCCACTATTGAAGCGGTGTTGCCCAGATTATTTGGGTTTTCGTGGGGCTTTATGCGATTCATTGAATCGTAGGTCGGAAATTGTTTTAAATCAGGTTTTGAATGTTAAAGATACTTTGTTGTTATCATTTTAATATTTACACATTTTAACAATAAGTTAATTGCCTATTAGCCTAGCGTTCCGTATAGTTTAAATATAGATTTCTATTGGTAAGTTGTAAGAA
>JBEDFH010000077.1:0-6436 GCA_041175265.1 Pseudomonadota bacterium
GGATATAACTTAATGATTCTATTTATCTTTAATCAAACGATAAAAAAGCTGTTAAAATTTAATTTCAGTGATGAAAGGTAACAAAGTATGAACATGCAAATGATTGAAGAGCTGTCCACCAAGCTTCGTGAGACGCTTGCTAAATCTCCAGCTGGTGATTTAGAAAAAAATATTCATGCACTATTGCAGAGCGCATTCACCAAATTGGCGCTTGTATCTCGAGAAGAGTTTGACGTGCAAACAGAAGTCTTGCGTCGCACGAGAGAAAAACTCGAAGCTTTAGAAAAGAAATTAACTGAACTAGAGCATTCAAAATAAAACGATAACATGAGCCTTGCCGTCTTATACAGTCGCGCACTCACAGGGATAGAAGCCCCTGAAGTTATTGTTGAGGTTCATTTAGCAAACGGCTTACCCAGCTTCACCATCGTCGGCTTACCAGAAGCAGAAGTAAAAGAAAGTAAGGATCGCGTACGCGCAGCCTTGCAAACTGCACAGTTCGAATTTCCATCACGTCGGATTACCGTCAATTTAGCCCCTGCGGATTTACCAAAAGAAAGCGGACGTTATGACTTGCCTATTGCTTTGGGCATTTTGGCGGCTTCAGGACAAATCCCTAAAAAAACATTAGCGCAATATGAAATTGCTGGCGAGCTTGCACTCACAGGAGAGCTCCGCCCAATTAGAGGAGCCCTAGCAATGGCTGTGGGAATTGCTAAGAGTTCGAATGACAAATCTCGCACACAAAGAACTTTTATCTTACCTACAAGCAGCGCAGCAGAAGCTGCCTTAGTAAATAAAGTAGCTGTTTTGGGAGCAAGCTCACTCTTAGAGGTTTGTGCACACCTGAGTGAGCAGACGCAAATTCCAAACTATGAAATCCATCTTGAGCAGCCTCCAATAAACTATCCCGATTTCAATGAAGTTAAAGGGCAAACGCTAGCAAAACGCGCTTTAGAAATTGCTGCTGCTGGCGGCCATAGCGTTTTAATGGCGGGACCTCCGGGCACTGGAAAATCGATGCTGGCATCGCGCTTCCCAAGTATTTTGCCAAACATGACTGAACAAGAAGCTTTAGAGGCTGCATCTATTCAATCTTTAAGCAATCAATACAAACCCGAAAACTGGGGACGCAGACCTTTTCGCGCACCTCACCATACAGCATCTGGCGTCGCCTTAGTTGGGGGCGGAAGTGTTCCTAGACCAGGTGAAATTTCATTGGCGCATCATGGCGTTTTATTTTTAGATGAACTTCCAGAGTTTGATAGAAAAGTTTTAGAGGTTTTACGCGAACCTTTAGAGAGTGGCCACATCACTATTTCGAGAGCCGCAAGGCAAGCCGACTTTCCAGCAAAGTTCCAATTAATTGCGGCCATGAATCCGTGTCCTTGTGGCTATCTCGGCCATCACAATAATAAGTGTCGTTGCACGCCCGATCAAATTGCTCGATACCGCGCCAAAATCTCGGGGCCTTTATTGGATAGGATAGACTTGCACATTGAAGTGCCTGCGCTAAAAGAAGATGAACTTTTAAAAACAACGAATAGCGAGAATAGTGACTCTATAAGGGAACGCGTTGAAAAAGCAAGAACAATACAATTAACGAGGCAGGGCAAATCAAATGATCAACTCAGCACTAAAGAAATAGAGATTCATTGTTCATTAGATGAAGCTGGGATCAATTTGCTTAAACAAGCGATGAATAAACTAGACCTGTCAGCACGGGCTTACCATCGCATTCTTAAAGTTGCTCGCACTATTGCCGACCTAGCCAACTCCCTTACAATTAAACCTCCTCATATTGCAGAAGCAGTGCAATATAGACGCTACGAAACAAACAATACTTAAACATTAGTAGGATAAAAAATGCATGCAAATCATGGCTGGTTAGAAGAAAAACAATCTGCTTATCTTTATCGTATCGTTGCTGAAAATGAAATTTCAGCGCATACGAAACAGCTGTTCAACCAACTGGCGCATGAAGCAGAAAAACAAGCAAAACTTTGGGAGAAGGAAGCCAAGAAGGCCGGCTGCCCGGTCACTGGTCAATATCACCCCAGCACCCGCGTCAGATTAATTAGCGTACTGATTCGCATATTTGGCGCAAGGCGCATCAAACCCATACTCGCTGCGGTAAAAATTCGTGGCTTATCGGTCTATAGCCAAAAACCCCTTGGCCATCCTGTCCATACTAATGTTGAAGATATCGGCGCCAGTCACCGTGGCACTGGTAACAGCGGCGGCTTGAGAGCAGCTGTATTTGGAGTTAATGACGGCCTAGTTTCTATTGCTTGTTTAGTATTAGGAAGCCGGTTTGTTGGCTGGCGCTTTTTCCATGGCATCTGGCGAATACATTTCCATGCGGTCTCAACGCGAAATGTTTGAATATCAAATCGGCTTAGAGCGAGAAGAGCTAGCCGAATATCCAGAGGAAGAAGCTGGTGAATTAGCACTCATTTATATGGCACGAGGTATGCCAGAAAAAGACGCTGTCGCCTTAGGAAAACGCATGATTGCAGATCCAGAAGTTGGCTTAGATACCCTAGCAAGAGAAGAGCTTGGACTTAATCCGGACGAATTAGGATCTCCTTGGTTGGCGGCGATCTCTTCTTTTATTGCCTTTATATCAGGGGGTGCTATTCCACTCATTCCGTATCTTTTGGAAATCAAAATGAATGCATTGGAAATATCTATCGCAATCACAGCATCAGCGTTATTTGCGATTGGTGCATGTTTATCATTATTTACTGGGCGCGGTGCTTTTTGGGGTGGGCTGCGCATGTTATTAATTGGTGGTGGGGCTGGATTACTGACTTATGGGATTGGCCATTTAATGGGTGCCAACATTAGTTAAGCTTAAGACTTAGTGAATTGCCAAGCCTGCTTTATAATGGGAGGCTTAATCAAGGTAGCGCTAAGCATTCAAGACTTTTTACATGACACTCATTTCGCCGACAGAACAAATTTTGCGTGATCTACTCACGCGCCGTATCTTAATTTTAGATGGCGCAATGGGAACAATGATTCAGCAATACAAACTCACAGAATCCGACTATCGCGGTGGCGAAAATGGTCGATTTAAAGATTTCACAGGACCTGCAGGTGCTCAATACTGCAATAAGGGCAATACTTGTGGATGCGGCGCAATTCACGAACCAGCACCTGAAAATGCTTCAACACGTGAATTGTTCGTTAAAGGCAATAACGAATTACTCAGCCTGACACAACCTAAGATCATTCAAGAAATTCACGAACAATATCTAGCGGCAGGTGCAGATATTATCGAAACCAATACATTTGGTGCGACCAGCGTTGCACAAGATGATTACCACATGGCGCATTTGGTTTATGAAATGAATGTGGAATCAGCAAAGCTAGCTCGTGCTGCTTGTGATAAGTATTCAACGCCCAATAAGCCTCGTTTTGTCGCGGGAGCATTAGGGCCAACGCCAAAAACTGCATCTATTTCACCTGATGTGAATGACCCCGCCGCGCGTAATGTCAATTTTGACCAATTAGTCACAGCCTATCTTGAGCAAACACGCGCACTCGTTGAAGGCGGCGTAGATATCTTAATGGTCGAAACAATTTTCGACACCTTAAATTGTAAAGCAGCGCTATTCGCTATTGATGCGTTCTTTGAAGAAAGCGGCAAGCGATTACCCCTCATGATTTCAGGCACAGTGACTGATGCTTCAGGACGGATTTTGTCTGGCCAGACTGTCCCTGCATTTTGGCATTCTGTTCGTCATGCAAAACCGCTCACGATTGGCCTTAATTGCGCACTTGGTGCCGCCCTCATGCGTCCTTACGCTGAAGAATTATCAAAAATTGCTGACACTTTTGTTTGCATTTATCCAAACGCTGGCTTGCCAAATCCAATGTCTGACACAGGGTTTGATGAAAAGCCTGCAGACACCTCTGCGCTCGTAAAAGAATTTGCTGAAAGTGGTTTCATTAACATTGCTGGCGGCTGCTGTGGAACAACACCCCCACATATCCAAGCAATCGCAGAAGCACTTAAAGATGTTAAACCACGTCAAATTCCTAGCATTGAAATAAGCACCAAGCTCTCTGGACTTGAGCCATTTGTGATTGATGACCAATCATTATTTGTCAACGTCGGTGAACGTACTAATGTGACAGGCTCAAAGGCTTTTGCGCGCATGATTTTAAATGAGCAATATGAAGAGGCACTACACGTTGCTCGTCAACAAGTAGAAAATGGCGCTCAAATTATTGATATCAACATGGATGAAGGCATGTTAGATGCCATCAAGGCCATGTCACATTTCTTGAATTTGGTTGCGTCAGAGCCCGACATCGCCCGCGTGCCTATTATGATTGATTCGTCCAAATGGGACGTCATCGAGGCTGGCTTAAAGTGCGTACAAGGCAAAGCCATAGTCAACTCAATCTCAATGAAAGAAGGCGAAGCAGAATTCTTACGTCAAGCAAAACTCTGTATGCGTTATGGCGCTGCCGTGATTGTGATGGCCTTTGATGAAAAAGGCCAAGCAGATACTTTCGAACGCAAGATTGAAATCTGTAAACGTGCTTACGATTTGTTAACTCAAAAAGTAGGATTCCCTGCAGAAGATATTATTTTTGATCCAAATATTTTCGCAATCGCCACAGGGATTGAAGAGCACAATAATTACGCCGTTGATTTTATTAATGCCACACGCTGGATTAAAGAAAACTTACCGCATGCCAAGATTTCTGGGGGTGTATCCAACGTAAGTTTTAGCTTCCGCGGCAATGAACCAGCACGTGAAGCCATTCATACAGTTTTCCTTTACCACGCGATTAAAGCTGGTATGACGATGGGCATTGTCAATGCTGGCATGATAGGCATTTATGATGATCTATCACCCGAGCTTCGTGAATGTGTTGAAGATGTTGTTTTAAATCGTCGCCCTGACGCCACTGAACGTATGATTGAAATGGCTGGCACATTAACAGCTAACGGCAAAAAAGAAGCGCCAACTTTAGAGTGGCGTGGCACAGCAGAAAATCCAGTGAGTGTTCAAAAGCGCTTAGCGCACGCACTTGTACATGGCATTACAGAGTTCATTAATGAAGATACAGAAGAAGCTCGCCAAGAGGCTTTAAAAAATGGCGGCCGCCCAATTCATGTGATTGAAGGTCCACTAATGGACGGCATGAATATCGTTGGTGATTTATTCGGCCAGGGCAAAATGTTTTTACCGCAAGTTGTTAAATCTGCTCGCGTGATGAAACAAGCTGTTGCACATTTGATTCCGTATATCGAGGAAGAAAAATTACTGGAAGAAAAACGGACTGGCGTTGCAGCAAAACCTAAAGGAAAAATGGTCATCGCAACTGTTAAAGGCGATGTTCATGATATCGGTAAAAACATCGTTTCTGTTGTGCTGCAATGCAACAATTTCGAAGTGGTCAATATGGGCGTAATGGTGCCTGCCGCTGAAATTCTCGCGATGGCTAAAGCTGAAAATGCAGACATTATTGGTCTATCGGGTTTGATTACACCTTCTCTTGAAGAGATGGCGCATATCGCCCGTGAAATGCAACGCGATCCATATTTCAGAGGCTTGAAAATGCCATTGCTCATTGGTGGTGCAACCACATCACGTGCACATACAGCAGTCAAAATTGCACCTCATTATGATGGTCCAGTTATTTACGTTCCTGATGCATCTCGCTCTGTTGCGGTGATGCAATCGCTACTCACACCGGAACAGCGCGATACTTATTTAGCTGAACTGAATGCTGATTACGAACGTGCACGCACACAACACGCCAACAAAAAAGGCGTGCCAATGCTCACCATCGCAGATGCTAGAAAAAATAAAGTTAAGCTCAGTTTCACTGGTAAAAACAACCCTGTTAAACCTAAATTTATTGGACGTCGTGTATTAGAGAATATCGACTTAGCAACCATCGCCCAATATATTGATTGGGGTCCTTTCTTCCAGACTTGGGATTTGGCTGGCGCCTATCCAGCCATTTTAAAAGATCCTGTTGTCGGCGAAACGGCAACCAAATTGTTTGCCGATGGACAAGCTTTATTGAAAAAAATTATTGAAGGGCGTTGGTTGACTGCGAATGGCGTTGTTTCATTATTGCCAGCAAACAGTGTGAATGATGATGACATCGAAATTTATACGGACGAGACCCGCCAGAAAGTGGCCTTTACTTATTTCGGTATGCGCCAGCAAACTGAGAAGCCTGTGATTGATGGCGTTGCAAGGCCTAATCAATGCTTAGCTGATTTTATTGCCCCTAAAGATTCTGGCGTAGCAGACTATATTGGTATGTTTGCGGTTACTGCAGGTTTAGGCATAGAAAAGTATCTCAAACGTTTTGAAGAAACGCACGATGACTTTAATAGCATCATGTTGAAATCTCTTGCTGATAGGTTAGCAGAAGCCTTCGCTGAATATTTACACGA
>JBEDFH010000078.1:0-4292 GCA_041175265.1 Pseudomonadota bacterium
AAGTTAACAATGTCACCATTTTTTAAAACTTTTTCGCCGGGTACGCCGTGGCAAATTTGATGGTTGACGGAAGAGCAAATGGATTTTGGATAGGGTACGTGTCCAGGTGGTGCGTAATTGAGTGGTGCTGGAATGGTTTTTTGAACGTTAACCATATAGTCGTGGCACAGTTTATCCAGCTCACCTGTTGTGATACCTGGCTTTACATGGGGTGTAATAAAGTCCAAGACCTCGGAAGCAAGCCTTCCTGCAACACGCATTTTCTCAATATCGAGTTCATTTTTTATAGTAATTGCCATAAATACAACAAAAAGCACCTGTTTGACTTACAACTAAAAGCAATTAGGGCTTAGGTTTTCCTTGAATTTTTAGATGTGTCTATGTTAGCATACTGCACCCGTTTAGCTGGTACATAATCAGCAAATTGGGGTTGTAATTTTTTAATCTTTTAGCTTGACGAATTCATTCAATTTTTTTGATGACTTCAAAAATAAATCATGCGCCTCGTACAGGGTGTTCACATTAGTGAATGTTTATAGGCGCATGTGAGCTATAACCCTTACTGGAGACTTTTATGTCCGTTACTATGCGTCAAATGTTAGAAGCTGGAGTTCACTTCGGCCATCAAACTCGTTACTGGAATCCAAAAATGGCACCGTTCATTTTTGGCGATCGCAATAAAATTCATATTGTTAACTTAGAAAAGACTTTGCCTTTATTTGAAGATGCATTGAAATATGTGCGTCAATTAGCTGCAAATAAAGGTCGCATTCTTTTCGTTGGTACAAAACGTCAAGCACGTGAAATTATGCAAGAAGAAGCGATTCGCGCTAACTGTGCATATGTGAATCATCGTTGGTTGGGCGGTATGCTCACTAACTTCAAAACTGTTAAACAATCTATTAAGCGTTTAACTGACTACGAAACTATGTTGCAAGATGGCAGCTTAGAAAAATTCGGTAAAAAAGAAGCTTTGGGTTACAAACGTGAAGTTGAAAAATTGTCACGTTCAATTGGCGGCATTAAAGAAATGGGCGGTTTGCCAGATGCAATTTTCATCGTTGACGTTGGCCATGAAAGTGGTGCAGTGACTGAAGCTGCTAAATTGGGCATCCCAGTGATTGGTGTTGTTGATACAAATAACTCACCAGATGGCGTGACATACGTTATCCCTGGTAACGATGACTCAAGCCGTGCGATTCGCCTTTATGCTCGTGGCATTGCAGATGCCGTGTTAGAAGGTCGTAATCAATTCATCGCAGAGATTGTTAAAACTGCTGATGAAGAAACTGTGGAAGCTTCGGCTGAGTAATACCCTAAAGGGGCTGCGGCCCCTTTTTTTATAGCTGTATAGCTAGCTTTAGTGGTCATCTAGTAAATGCTAGATGAAAGATAAGAATTTAAGGAGTTGAACATGGCTGAAATTACCGCTTCAATGGTAAAAGAATTACGTGAGCGCACAGATGCGCCTATGATGGATTGTAAAAAAGCGTTGTCAGAAGCTGACGGCGACATGACACGTGCAGAAGAGATTCTGCGTGTTCGTTTTGGTAACAAAGCAAGCAAAGCTGCTGGCCGTGTTGCTGCTGAGGGTACTGTTGGTGTCAGCATTAGTGCTGATGGTAAAACTGGTGCAATTATTGAAGTTAACTCTGAAACAGACTTCTGTGCCAAAAATGACGACTTCTTGAAATTTGTAAACGACTTAGCTGTTGCTGTTGAAAAAAATAATCCAGCAAATATAGAAGCTGTTGCAGCGTTGCCAATGGGTTCTGGTACGGCTGAAGATATGCGTACACAATTAGTTGGTAAGATTGGTGAAAATATTACACCACGTCGCTTTGTTCGCTTAGCTGCTCAAGGTAAATTAGCGAGTTACGTGCATGGTAGCAAAATTGGTGTTCTAGTTGATTTGGTTGGCGGTGATGATGCCTTGGCTAAAGATATTGCAATGCATATCGCTGCAGCTAAGCCTAAGTCTTTAGATGCGTCTGGCGTTGATGCTGCATTAATTGAAGCTGAGCGTCGTGTTGCAATTGAAAAAGCAAAAGAAGCTGGTAAGCCAGAAGCAATGCTTGAGAAAATTGCAGACGGTACAGTGCAAAAATTCTTAAAAGAAGTAACGTTGCTCAATCAAGTCTTTGTTAAAGACGACAAAGTAACAATCGAACAGTTATTGAAATCAAAAGGTGCATCAGTTGCTTCATTCACGATGTACACTGTTGGTGAAGGTATTGAGAAAGTTGTTACCGATTTTGCTGCTGAAGTGGCTGCTGCTGCTAAGTTGTAAAGTTTGATTGCACTTTTTGAAGTGCAATGATGTAATCCTGCAAAACGATGATAGTCAGCGTTGCTGATATCATCGTTTTGCACAATTGAATAGGAGTTTTTATCGTGGCCACACCTAAATACAAGCGCATCTTACTTAAGCTTTCTGGCGAAGCACTCATGGGTGATGATCACTATGGTATTAATCGTGCCACCATCAACCGTATTGTAGGTGAAGTTAAAGAGGTTGTTGATCTGGGTGTGCAGGTCGCGGTGGTTATTGGTGGCGGTAACATTTTCAGAGGTGTTGCACCTGCTGCTGAAGGCATGGATAGAGCGACAGCCGACTACATGGGTATGCTGGCAACGGTAATGAATGCTTTGGCTTTGCAAGATGCCATGAAGCATGTTGGCATCGTTAGTCGAGTTCAATCCGCATTAAATATTGAGCAAGTGGCTGAACCCTATATTCGTGGCAAAGCAATTCGATATTTAGAAGAAGGGCGCGTTGTCATATTTGGCGCTGGTACTGGTAATCCATTTTTCACTACTGATACAGCTGCAGCATTGCGCGGTCTGGAGATGAGTGCGGATATTGTGATTAAGGCAACTAAAGTTGATGGCATTTATACAGAAGACCCAAAAACAAATCCTGATGCGATGAGATATAACACTGTATCTTTTGATGAAGCCATTATTAAGAATCTAAAAGTCATGGATGCGACCGCATTGACTTTATGTCGTGACCAGAAATTACCAATTTCAGTATTTAGTATTTTCAAACAAGGCGCCTTGAAGCGCGTCGTCATGGGTGAGGATGAAGGCACTAAAGTTTTGCCATAGGCTACTTTGTTTGATTCTTAGTAAAAAATTGGAATATGTAAGGAGATAGAAATGTTAGCTGAATTGAAAAAAAACGCTGAGCAAAAAATGATTAAATCACTTGAATCATTAAAAAATGATTTGGGTAAAGTACGTACAGGCCGTGCACATACTGGTTTGTTGGATCATGTAATGGTTGATTATTATGGTTCTATGACATCTGTTAACCAAGTAGCTAACGTGACATTGGGTGATGCGCGAACAATTAACGTGCAGCCTTATGAGAAAAATATGATTGGGCCAGTTGAGAAAGCGATTCGTGATGCTGATTTAGGATTAAATCCAGCAACTAATGGTGATTTAATACGTGTGCCGATGCCTATGCTAACGGAAGAGCGTCGTAAAGATTTGATTAAAGTGGTTCGCACTGAAGGCGAGAACGCTAAAGTAGCAATTCGTAACATTCGTCGCGACGCAAATGATGCCTTAAAGAAAATGATTAAGGATAAAGAAATCAGTGAGGATGATGAACGTCGTGCACAAGACGAAGTTCAAAAACTGACAGATAAAAATGTAGCTGAAATTGATAAGATGTTGCAGGTCAAAGAAGCGGATTTGATGGCAGTTTAATTGATTATTCTGCATGAATTACTTATATCTAGATTGAAAATGGGGCTTTAATTGGCAATCTTTTCTAGCTCCACTAATAGTATTCCTCAAGTTGCCGAAGTGCCGCGACATATTGCCATCATTATGGATGGCAATGGTCGGTGGGCTAAGAAGCGCTTTCTTCCTCGCGTTGCAGGACATAAAGTCGGCGTTGAAGTTGTGCGAGAAGCCATTAAACATTGCGTTTCAATTGGTGTTCAATATTTAACTTTATTTGCCTTTAGTAGCGAAAACTGGCGGCGTCCACCTGAAGAAGTTTCTTTTTTAATGTCTTTGTTTATGGAAGCATTAAAAAAAGAAGTGCGTAAACTTCATAAAAATAATGTTAGATTTATTATGATTGGCGACAAGAGTCAGTTCAATGAGGCGTTATCTGCTGAAATCTCATCGGCAGAACTTCTTACTTCAAACAATACTGGACTAACATTAACGATCGCTGCCAATTACGGCGGTCGATGGGATATTTTGCAAGCAGCGAATGCAATGCAAAAAGCAAATCCTGGATTAAGTGGTAATTTCGGTGAAGCCCATTT
>JBEDFH010000079.1:0-4284 GCA_041175265.1 Pseudomonadota bacterium
GATATAACTAACTCTAACACCTCGAGTTAGCTAGGACCTTTAACTAGGTTCACGCTATCCAAGATGTGGCCAATGATTTCGCTATTGAGAACTTGATATTCGTTAAGTCGCGCATTAAAAATAGGGTCATTGTTTATATCTTTAGAATATTTTTGGATAGCTGGATGACACATTAGCGCAGGAACACCTGTGCTTTTTTTTGCTCGTGTTATCCATTTACTCAACATCATTTCGTAGGATGCTGGGCTAGCGTTAAATCCATAAACGCCCAGTAGTTCAGTGCTGCATTTGAAATTAAGCGTTAATGCTTTATGTTCTAAAGATTTTGCGCCTAATAATCTAATCAAAAAACCTTTTAGACCATCGCTAATCGGTGGTTTTG
The DNA here is from genome assembly GCA_041175265.1 of Pseudomonadota bacterium. Lineage (GTDB taxonomy): Bacteria > Pseudomonadota > Gammaproteobacteria > Burkholderiales > Methylophilaceae > Methylopumilus_A. The sequence continues at coordinate 383 of JBEDFH010000079.1, forward strand.
CAATACGCAGCCATGGGAGATTGTTTTGATATCTTTCAGTTAATACTTCAATCAAAACCTCACGTATTTGGGGGAGCTGATGTACGTGTTGATGTCCATCAACATAATCTGGTCTAGAACCTAGCACTTCTTCAAAAGCATCTAGCTGCTGGTTAATGTTCGTTTTTATAGATTCTTTTGGTAAGCGGCGCATTAGGGTTAAAAGAATCAATTTTCCATGCGAGTAAGCGTTGCCAAACTGAGTGAAATCTAGATGTAGGCCAATCGAAGCCTTTTTTCTGATAGCCGGGGTAATGAGTTTTCCAGCTTCTTTCCATCGCGGGCTTAGCACCATGCAAGAGGTGGCGCTAAGGCGATGATTTTTGATGAGATTGATGATGGCTTCGTCAATTGATGCACTATAAGCATAGTCATCAGCACTCATAATTATTGACTTCATACTTTCCCCTTAAAAGCCCAGTAATGGCTAAGTAAGTAAGTAGAAATGGCAACTAAGATCATGACAATTGCAAGAATCAGCCAAAATGGCATTGCAGTAAAGCTGAGTGCATTAACCACCATAAACTGATTAATAAGAAAGCCACCCAGCGCTACAGCGAAGAATTTTGGAAAGGCTTGCTGGTGAGTTGCAGTATGTCCTGCAAAACTTAGTTTTCTATGGCCCAAATAACTCACTGGGAATGCCAATAAGAAACCTAAAATATTTGCTTGAGCGGGGCTCAACATCTGAGCAAACTCAACTCCTACGGCGACTACGTAATGGACTGCTGCTGCGGCTGCACCAATGACCGCAAACCAAGAAATGGAGCTTTGCTTCATTATGCTTGATCTTGAGGTTTTTTAACTTCAGCGACAATATAAGATGGGCGACCTTTAACTTCATCATAGATGCGAGCTAAGTATTCACCTAATATGCCGATAAATAGCAGTTGTACCCCAGCAAAAAACATCATGCTAGCCACCATTGTCGGCCATCCAGGCACCGACTCATTAAAGAATAAACGATCAATCACTACATATAGACCATAAATGAATGATATCAACGAGAGTATACCGCCCACAGCGCTAGCTAAACGCAAAGGCATCACAGAAAAACTAGTGACACCTGTCCAAGCAAGTTGAATGAGTTTAAGTTTTGAGTAAGCGCTTTCGCCATGAGAGCGTGGCAATGGAGTGTAGGGGATTCCTACAGATTTATATCCGACCCAAGCATACATCCCCTTCATGAAGCGATTGCGTTCTGGTAATGAAAGTAGCGCGTTAACCACTTGTCTATCCATTAAACGGAAATCCCCGGCATCTCTAGGGATGTGAATCTGCCCACCCAGGCTTATTGCTCTGTAAAAAATACGTGAGCCCCATCGTTTAAAGCTTGATTCAACCTCACGATCTTGTCGAACTGCATAGACCATTTCAAAGCCTTCACGCCACTTATCCAGCATTTGAGCTAGCAGTTCTGAAGAGTGCTGGCCATCAGCATCCATGCAAATCACTAGGTCTCCCTGAGCATGTTCTAAACCCGCGGTAATTGCATACTCCTTACCGAAATTACGTGAAAATCTAACCAATGTTGTATTGAGTTTAGTGGGTAGATTACGAACAACATCAGCAGTCTGATCACGACTGCCATCGTCAATCACAACGATATCCCAATTTGAACTTAACTTATCGAGATGATGGGCAATGTTTCTAACCGTCGCTGCTATTGCCAATTCTTCATTAAAGGCTGGAACAATAACGGTGATATGAGGATTTTTATTTGCACGTTGAGTCATTGTGTTTCCAGTCGCATTAATTTCTAGGAGCCGCACGAGGGCGTCTATCTTCGCCAACAAGTTGGCGCCGGTCTTTTACTACGGCGAGTGTGGCGCCAAGGCGCTCAACTGTTCCGACCATCTTTCCTTGTAATACTTTATCGCAATTCATATTGGTGCCAGAAATAAAAAAGTCCGCAACCACCCAATCCTCTGTAACGCTTAAGCGTTCGTCAAAATAAGCATCAGCCTGAAAAGCTTCTGCACAGACTGCAACAAGATAATGCTCTTTGCGATCTTTAGTTGGTGCTTGAGCCTCTTCTTTATCTAGATAATCCTCAAGCATTTGCGTCGTCTCAATGAGGCTGCTCGACCAATAATCACTTTCCCATTTATGTTCAGCTTCTTTAAAGTTGCTGCCTGCAAAGTGGTTGTAATAGATATATTCGTAAGGTCTTAATTTGTATAAGGTTGTTAAGGTGTTGATGGTAAGCGAGGCCACTAAAATACCCAAAACAATTTGTGTTTTTTTGTATTGATTTAAAGTGTCCCAGGCTTTTGATAATCCTATACCACCAACAACTGCAAGTGGTGGAATGACAAATGTAAAATGACGTACACCGTTATAAAGCGCAGGCCTATCATAAAGCACAAAGGCCAAAGGAAAAAGTACAGTAATGGCAACACTTAAAGCCGGTAAGTGATTAGCAAGCTTGATCCGTTTTAGCCTAATAATGACCCACAGAAAAACACTGGCAATCCCGATTATAAAGATCTCTGGTAGGCGGATGGATAGGTACTGAAATAGGTAGGTGCGTGATATTTCGCCGATGCTCACAAATTTTCCATTGACCAAGGTATCCATATTGAAAGCAAAATGAGAAAAGGATTTTGCTGCAATCAAAATATGGTCAAACCCCATGATTGCCCAAGGCCAAAATAAAATCATTAAACAAAATGCAGTAACGCCCGCAGGAATTAAGGCAATTGAGCTTTTTAAGCAGTAGTCTAATTTTTGTTTCAATGTGTTTGCTTGAAGATAAGCACCAACGAACACTAGCAGCAAAAGGTAAATCACAGCAAAAGCGCCACCAATACGTAAGCCTAAAGCACAGCCTATAGCGACCCCTAGTTTAATGCTTAAGCTTAAAGGTACGCGGGGAAGATGTCTCGCAATGAGTACGGTGTAATACATCGCCCAAGCCATACAAGCTCCAAACGAAATATCTTTGGTATGTGTAAACATGGCGCCTGCCCAAGCTCCCGTTAGGCTTAGTAAGAGAATAGCGAGGAATGCTGCACGCTCACCAGCGAGTTCTTTTGTGGTTTTATACACAGCGACAATTCCAATAAAACCAAAAATTGCAGAAAGTAAGTGGCGAATATCCCATACCCACAGATGTAGAATTCGCTCTAAGCTCGCTGCGATTAAATCAAAAAAACCACCGTATAGATAAAGATTTTTGTAAGTAAAAGCTGATTGATCAGTGAAACCTGATCCATAAAACTTTAATAAAAGTTGGCCATAAACATGCTGCACATTTTCATCATTACTAATTCCATATTGTTTGAACGTTAGCAATATAAAAATAGCGAGGGCGCCAAATAGGGCATATGAGAGCTTCTTGAATGTTGATTCAGTCATATTTTAGACTTTCAGTCATCAATGTTGGCGAATTATACAGTGATGCCATGCTGTTGTAATGCCCAAGCTACATGCTCTCTGAGCATTTCAGAAGCATCATGCTGACGGCTTAATAAAGCTTCAATGACTTCAGGTGAGCTTGGTGCATTTCCTAAGCCAACAGCAATATTACGCAACCATTGCTCATGACCTATGCGATAGATAGCACTGCCAGCCATTTTTTCATTAAATGTAGCCTCGTCCCAGCTGAATAAATCGACAAGCAAAACATCATCTAAGCCATGCCTGACATGAAAATCTTCTTGCTCCGTAATCCGTGCAAATTTATTCCAGGGGCATGCTAATTGACAATCATCACAGCCATAAATCCTATTGCCAATCAGTGGCCTAAATTCTATTGGGATGCTTGTTTTCAACTCTATCGTTAGATAAGAGACGCATCGTCTCGCATCTAATTGATAAGGCCCAATAATCGCTTTTGTAGGGCAAATATCAATGCAGGC
>JBEDFH010000080.1:0-4615 GCA_041175265.1 Pseudomonadota bacterium
CGCTCCACGGTATCAATATCCGAATGTAAATAGCGTACCTTAACGCCATGCTCACTTAAATAATCCGTGAGGTCTTCTGCCATGCGTTTGGTTAAAGTCGTTGCTAATACACGCTCACCAACATCAATACGTAACTTAATTTCTGAAAGTAAGTCGTCTACTTGCGTATCTGCAGGTTTCACAATAATTTCCGGATCAACCAATCCTGTAGGTCTAGCCACCTGCTCTACTACTTGCTGCTGATGATTAGCCTCATATTCCGCTGGCGTTGCTGAAACGAATACCGTTTGACGCATGATTTGCTCAAACTCTTCAAATTTAAGTGGGCGGTTATCAAGCGCTGATGGTAAACGGAAGCCATAATCGACCAAGTTCTCTTTACGTGATTTATCACCTTTGTACATCGCACCGATTTGCGGAACGGTGACGTGGCTCTCATCCATAATCATGAGTGCATTTTTAGGCAAGTAATCAATTAAAGTTGGTGGTGGATCGCCTGGGCCACGACCTGAAAGATGCCGCGAGTAATTCTCAATCCCTTTGCAGAAACCTATCTCATTAAGCATTTCCAAGTCAAAACGCGTTCTTTGTTCGATACGTTGCGCCTCAACCAATTTTCCATTTTTAATGTAGAAATCCACGCGCTCACGCAACTCGTGCTTAATCTTTTCCATTGCACGCACGGTAGTTTCACGCGGAGTAACGTAATGACTAGAGGGATAAATCGTGTATGCAGCAATCTTATTGAATACCTGTCCTGTCAGTGGATCAAACAAAGTGATGTGCTCCACTTCATCATCAAACAAAGATATGCGCACGGCAGTTTCACTATTTTCAGCCGGAAACACATCAATGACATCACCACGCACTCGGAAACAGCCGCGAGAAAAATCAAAATCATTTCTATCGTATTGCATGCCAACAAGACGCAAAATCGCATCACGCTGACTCATCTTTTCGCCTTGCTGCAAATGCAACACCATACCGTGGTAATCGACAGGATCACCAATACCGTAAATCGCTGATACAGAAGCCACTATAATGGCATCTTCACGCTCCAATAAGGCCTTGGTTGCGGAAAGGCGCATTTGCTCGATATGCTCGTTAATACTAGAGTCTTTTTCAATAAACAAATCACGCGAAGGCACATAAGCCTCTGGTTGATAGTAATCGTAGTAAGAAACGAAGTACTCAACTGCATTGTTTGGAAAAAACTCACGAAACTCGGAATAAAGCTGTGCAGCAAGTGTTTTGTTAGGGGCCATGACAATTGCTGGACGGCCTGTGCGTGCAATTACATTTGCCATTGTGTAAGTTTTACCAGAGCCAGTAACACCTAACAAAGTTTGGTATTTAAGCCCTTTGTTAACACCTTCAGTCAACTTATCAATAGCTTGCGGCTGATCTCCTGCAGGTGGGAATGGCTGATGAAGCTGATATTTACTATTTGGAAACGTAACAATCAATTGAATTTACACCCTTAATAACAAGCTTTATTTTAACAGGCTATGCCAATCCGACCTTGGCTATCTCTCAACAAAACCTCAACAATTTGCCACAGGCCGAACTTTATAACGTACATTGAGTCTTTCATCATTATCAATTCACTTTAACGCTGGGAGCTGTGCCTGATGTTAGCCATAAAATCTAAAAGCATTTCAATCGCATTATTAGTTTCCAGTGCTCTGTTAATGCAGGCACAACAAGCATCGGCTTATGATCGCGTTAAACTATTAAAATCATTTTTTTCGATTGTCATGATTAAAGGCTATACCGCTGATGGCAGTATGGCGTATGGATCAGGTGTGGTGGTCGGACCAAACAAAGTCGTTACCAATTGTCATATTTTTAGAAAAACACCTGACCCCTACATCTCTCGTGGTGAAGACACTTATCGTATTACACAAGTTCAAGCCGACAGATACTACGATATGTGTTTAGTTGCTACTGAAGCAACTCCATTTCAAGCTGCAGAAATTGGCTCTGCTGCAAGCATGAAAAAGGGAGAAGAAATCATTGGCATGGGTCATTCAAGCGGCAATCCAAGCCCTGTCAATGCCAACGGTGTTCTCAAATCAATCTACCCATTTAACCAAAGCCATATCATTAGAAGCACTGCCAGATTTACGATGGGAGCAAGTGGAAGCGGCTTGTTTGATGGGCAAGGCCGATTAATTGGTATCAATACTTTCAAATCACCAGGCAGGAATGCTTATTTTTATGCACTGCCAATAGAATGGCTTGCCAATGTTGAGAAGATGCCTGTTGAAACTAAGTTTCCCATTGATGGAAAAACCTTCTGGGAAGAAGAGGATGATAAAAAACCATTTTTTATGCAAATGGCTACACCAGAACTCAATGAAGATTGGTCTAAACTCGCTGAAGTTGCAAAAAAATGGACGAAGGCTGAACCCAAAAACGCAGAGGCATGGTACGAATTAGGTAATGCTCAAGATCATCTCAATCAAAAATCAGAAGCCGAAAAATCCTACCGAATGGCAGTCAAGCTCAACCCAGGTCACACAGAAGCGCTTTACGCTCTTGGATTAATGGCTTCAGCAAAAGGGGATCAAAAGCAGGTTCAAGAGATTAATTTAGCGATTCTTGAGATTGACCCTACCCTATCTGAAGAATTTACGAAGGAAATTGCAAAAAATAAGCCTTAATATAGCCTTCTGATTGTTTCGTGAGTTAAAAATTATGCGTAAAATTACGTTTTTGTGATTTAACTACTTAGCGACTCAATCTCAAGGATTTATTTTGGAATCAACCACATCGCAATTAGCATTATCTCAACGCGTTCAAGCGATTAAAGAATCACCAACCTTAGCAGTTACAGCACGAGCTGCTAAGCTTAAAGCAGAAGGCAAAGACATTATTGGTCTTGGTGCTGGAGAACCAGATTTTGATACTCCTCAACATATCAAAGATGCAGCTAAAAAAGCGATTGATAGTGGTTTCACAAAATACACACCTGTAGCAGGCATCCCTGGCTTAAAGAAAGCCATTGTTAATAAATTCAAAAACGAAAATGGCTTTGACTATACCGACAAAGAAGTCATCGTTGGCGTTGGCGGTAAGCAATGTATTTTCAACTTAGCCCTTGCTGTGCTAAACCCTGGCGACGAAGTCATCGTCCCTGCGCCATACTGGGTATCTTATGCAGACATTGCATTAGTTGCCGGCGCAAAACCAATTATTATTGAATGTGGCATTGAACAAGGCTTTAAATTATTGCCAGCGCAATTAGAAGCGGCAATCACACCAAAAACCAAACTATTCATGATCAACTCCCCTTCTAATCCAACGGGCGCTGTTTATACATTAGATGAGTTAAAAGCTTTAGGCGAAGTACTAAAACGTCATCCACATGTTTTAGTAGCCACAGATGATATGTACGAACACGTCAACCTCACTGGTGATAAGTTTTACAATATTCTCAATGCAACACCTGAATTAAAACCACGCTGCATCGTGCTGAACGGTGTATCTAAGGCTTACTCAATGACTGGCTGGCGTATTGGCTACGCCGCAGGCCCTGCTTACATTATTAAAGCAATGGAAATCTTGCAATCGCAATCCACCTCAAATCCAACATCGATTTCTCAAGTCGCAGCGCAAGCAGCGCTTGAAGGGGATCAAGATTGCATCACACCAATGGTCAAAGCGTTTATTGAACGCCATGAGTATGTAGTCGATCGATTTAACAGCATGCGTGGTTTGAAATGCCTGAAAGCTGGAGGTGCATTCTATGCTTTCCCTGATGCTCGCGAAGCCATTAAGAACTTGCATGCCGCAGGAAAAATTTCAGCGGCTACCGATATGGCACTTTCAGAATATTTACTTGAACAAGTCGGTGTTGCAGTTGTCCCAGGTTCTGCATTTGGTGCTGAAGGTTACTTCCGCATTTCATTTGCCACCTCAATGGACAACCTTACAAAAGCACTTGATAGAATTGAACAAGCACTTTTGTAACAACATCAGGAATTAGTGAATATGCTAACTTGGGAAAGTATTCAAACATTAGTAACTGGAGGCAATTTAGCCCCCGACCAACGCCTAGTTAAAACAGGTGCGCAATGGAAAACGCTGCTATCAGATGAAGTGTATTATGTCACCAGAAACGCAGGCACTGAGCGTCCTTTCAGCTCTCCTATGTGCACCCATTTTGAAGCCGGCATTTATGCTTGCGCCTGTTGCGATACCTTGCTTTTTGATTCCACAGAAAAGTTTGACTCAGGCACTGGTTGGCCATCATTCACCCAACCAATCAAAGACATCATTCACCCAACCAATCAAAGAAAATGCCATCGCCTATTATCTAGATGACAGCTTAGACAGAAGTCGCGTCGAAATCACTTGTAATAGTTGTGATGCACACCTAGGCCATGTTTTCCCAGATGGACCAGCACCAAGTAAATTAAGATATTGCGTTAATGCACTGTCTTTAAAAAGAAAAACCTAAACGAGCGCTGCTTTAAGCTTCTCGAGTGCAGTCAACACATTCGCTTGAGAGGTGCCGATATTCATGCGCATAAAGCCCTCTCCACCTTTTCCAAATAACCGACCTGGCGACATCGCCAATTTAGCTTCATTCAGAAAAAATGCCTCTAAT
>JBEDFH010000081.1:0-4273 GCA_041175265.1 Pseudomonadota bacterium
ATTATGTGCGGTATTGTTGGTGCAATTTCAAATAAGAATGTCGTTTCTACCCTGATCGAGGGTTTAAGTCGCCTTGAATATCGTGGATACGATTCAGCTGGCGTTTCTGTATTGAACGCGCAAGGTATAGAACGCGTTCGTGCCGTGGGCCGGGTTTCTGCCATGACTGAGAAAGCAAATGAAGTAGCGCTCAGTGGCTTAGTTGGTATTGGTCACACCCGTTGGGCAACCCACGGCGGTGTCACAGAAAGCAACGCCCACCCGCATGTTTCAAAAGGCGAAATTGCAGTTGTTCATAACGGAATTATTGAAAATCATGATGAGCAGCGCACACGTCTAACAGGGCTTGGTTATCGGTTTGAATCACAAACCGACACTGAGGTGATTGCACATCTTATCCATTATTATCATAGCCAAGGCGCAACACTTTTAGCCGCCACTCAAAAAGCTGCGACAGAATTAACGGGTGCTTTTGCAATTGGCGTAGTCTCAGTTAAAGAACCGGATGTATTGATTACTGCACGCTTTGGTTGCCCGTTATTAATTGGTTTGGGTGAAGGTTCAAATTATATTGCCTCAGACGTATCAGCTGTTTTATCTGTGACGCGTAAAGTCATGTATTTGGAAGATGGTGATGTTGCAGAAATGACGCGTGAAAAAGTGGTCATTTATGGTCGCGATGGTCAAACAGTCACACGTCAAATTCATATCAGTGATGTGTCGCTTGCATCTATGGAGTTGGGTCCTTATACCCACTTCATGCAAAAAGAAATTCATGAACAACCACGTGCATTAGCTGACACGATTGAAGCATTGATTGATGACAATCAGTTCTCTTCAGCATTGTTTGGCGCAGATGCTGACAAAATTTTCAAACAAGTTGATAGCATTTTAATCTTGGCTGCAGGGACAAGTTACTATGCAGCATTGACTGCTAAATACTGGATAGAAGATCTTGCTCAGTTACCTGTGAATGTGGAAATTGCGAGTGAATATCGGTATCGCAAATCTGTGCCAAATCCTCGTCAATTAATTGTGACGATTTCGCAGTCTGGCGAAACCCTAGATACGATGGAAGCCCTGAAGCATGCAAAATCGCTTGGACAGAATTTAACTTTAGCTATTTGTAATGTATTGGAGAGTGCAATTCCGCGCGCCTCTGAATTAGTGTTTTATACGCGTGCTGGCGCCGAAATTGGCGTTGCCTCAACCAAGGCGTTTACAACGCAATTGGTTGCGTTATTCGTGCTTGCAGTCACTTTGGCGAAGCAACGTGGATTACTCACAGTTGAGCAAGAGCATGAGCATTTAAATGGTTTAAGGCAATTGGCTGTTAGCGTACAACATGCCTTGAATTTAGAGCCGCAAATTCGAGAGTGGGCAAAAGCTTTTGCAGATAAACAAAACGCCTTATTTTTAGGACGTGGTATTCATTATCCAATTGCACTTGAAGGCGCACTCAAGCTCAAAGAAATTTCTTATATTCATGCAGAAGCTTATCCTGCCGGTGAGTTAAAGCATGGTCCATTAGCATTGGTTGATAGCAGTATGCCGATTGTTGTGATTGCGCCTAATGACAGCTTATTGGAAAAAGTTAAATCTAATATGCAAGAAGTGAAAGCACGTGGCGGAGAGTTATTTGTATTCGCAGATGCTGATAGTCATTTCTCTGCGAGTGAAGGTGTGCGAGTGATTCGTACTCCTCGCCATGTTGGTCTGCTCTCCCCTATTTTGCATAGTATTCCAGTGCAATTATTGGCCTACCATGCAGCCTTATTAAAAGGCACAGATGTTGATAAACCAAGAAATCTGGCCAAATCAGTGACGGTTGAATAAAGTCTCTTAGGCTTTAAATTATGCTGACTCGCGTTCAACAACTTCACAATCGTCATCGACATTTCGTACGTGGTCTTATTCGCTTTTTAACCTATTTCGCCGCATTCTTTTTAAGTGCATTGGCTTACTGGATTGCTGATAATTTTGGCGAGCCATCTCTTGAGCAAGTGCTATATCACGCACAGTTTGGTATGGAAGGTTTAGTTGATACTGACACTGCGCTGATTAAAAGTTTCCTCACTTGGTGTATGGCAATACCAACTGGAAGCGCATTATTTTTAGTGCTCATGGAATATTCAATCGCATTATTTCTGACGCATGGATCTACACATTGGCTGACTCGTCCAGCACGTCTGGCCAACATTCATTTATTAAAAGTATTCTATTGGTTCATTGGCCATCGTGCGCCACTTTATCTATTAATTGCTTCGTGTATTTATTTTGGCGTGCAGTTTTCTGTTACCGCATTTGTACACAATCAATTTGGTAAGGACTATTTTTCAGAGCACTACGTATATCCAGCTAAGGTAAAAGTGGACTTAGTGAAGCCGAAGAATTTGGTGCTAATTTATGTAGAAAGTCTTGAAGACAGTTATAAAGATCCTGCCCTATTCGGTAAAAATTTACTGAGTGGTTTAGATTATTTTAAAGGCACGAGCTTCGATAGTTTTAAACAAGCACCTGGCACGGGTTGGACGATTGCAGGCATTACTGCAACGCAATGTGCGGTGCCACTCAAGAGCGTAAGTTTGTACGATGGTAATGACCAAGGTGAAAACATTAAATCGTTTTTACCAAATGCAGTGTGTTTGGGCGACATCTTGCATGATGCAGGTTATTACAATGTTTATATGGCCAGTGATGCTTTGGCATTTTCCGGTAAAGGTAAATTTTTCCAAGATCATCACTATGATGAAGTCTTAGGCCGTGATGAATTAAAGGGTAATCTAAAGCCAAAGGATATGAATTTCTGGGGTTTATATGATGATGATTTGTTAGCGTTGGTGAAGGCTAAATTGATTCAATTGCATGCACAGAAACAACCTTTCAATTTAACGTTTAATACCATTGATACTCATGGCCCAGATGGTCATTTTTCTAAATACTGTAAGGCGCACGGTATTAAAGATTTCCCTGGAATTGTTGAGTGCACTTCTAATCAAGTGGCTGAGCTAGTTTTATTTATGAAGCGTAGCGGTTACTTTAAAGATACTAATGTGGTTATTTTAGGTGATCATTTAGCAATGGAAAATCCAGTTTCTGACAAGCTAGATACCATTAAAGAACGTCATGTTTTCAATCGATTTATTTCAGCAAAACCAGTCACTAAGAATCGTGAAGATGTATTACATTTTGATATGTTCCCAACGATTCTGGAGTTTGTTGGATTTAAAGTTGAAGGTGGAAAATTGGGATTAGGTTTTACGGCGATTTCTAAAAATACTGACTTACCACCAGCAACTGAGTACGAAGATATGAATGAAGATTTACTCAATCAATCAGATGAGTATTTAGATCTTTGGAAACAAAAAGAAGTTACAACCAATCCCAATTAGCGTGTGCTTTATGGGGTGCGTTTTTCATCGCAAAGTCCCATAACCAAGGTGGTAAGCAGCGCATCAATTTTGCAAGCCAGCCCATCTGCCATGGAATGACGATAAAGCGTTTTTTCTGTTTAATTGCCTTAGCAAATTTCTTTGCGGCAACATCGGGCGCCATTAGAAACGGCATGGGATATTTGTTAATGTCTGTCATCGGCGTTTTAATATAACCAGGTGCAATAGTTGTCACCATCACGCCATCTTTGCTCATCTCTACACGTAGACTTTCTAAGTAAGCGATGGCAGCAGCTTTTGATGCGCTATATGCACCTGCACCAGGTAGGCCTCGGACACCGGCAATACTCGCAATTCCAACTAAACTTCCTTGATGCGCTTGTTTCATGGCAGCGGTAAAAGGCTGGAAAGTATTCACCATGCCAATGACATTAATATCAATCAGTGCTTTGAATGTTGCTGTGTCCGCTTTGTTTTCAGTCAACGTACCAGCGCTTACCCCGGCATTTGCAATCACGACATCTGGAACGCCATATTTGCTCATAAAATCTTTGGCTGCTGCTTGCATTGCCTCTTCATCACGCACATCCGCAACATAAACACTGCAAGGTGTATTGAGTTGCGTTTGTAGTGATTTTAATAAAACCTCACGACGCGCAACTAAACCCAAAATGGCGCCTTGGCTAGCATATTCTTGAGCAAGTGCTTGCCCAATTCCGCTAGAGGCGCCAGTGATAAATACTTTAAGTGCGGCCATTTGATTTTTGCCAATTTAAGCGTTGGGTTTATTTCTTAGCTTTGTCTTTTCTTAAGTTATCTATGATGTAATTAGCAACATTGAAAACTTCATTATTGCCACCAGCCATTGTTACTGAAGTAAT
>JBEDFH010000082.1:0-4267 GCA_041175265.1 Pseudomonadota bacterium
GCAAAAGTTGGCTCCAACGCAGTTGTCGTCAAAGATGTACCCGCTGGAGCAACTGCCGTAGGGATCCCTGCGCGTATTCTTGACGGTGAAGTTTCAAAACAACGCGATGAAATGGCTGAAAAAATTGGATTCTCAGCCTATGCTGTCAGCGATAACCAAAATGATCCAATGACTAAAGCAATCCATGCCCTTCTTGACCATGCGACAGCTCAAGACTTGAAGCTTCAAGAAGTCATGCAGCAACTTAACAAACTTGGCGCCGACGTTGAATCAGATGCTGATGTAGGCAAGGCATTTGATGTTGATGCATTTAAAAAGCTATAAATCAGCAGATTAATATTAAAGTACATAAATCTGTCACATAAAAGTCATAAAATAGCCAAAGGCTTTATGATCAACAAGCCTCTCCATTATTTATTATCTAGAGTCTGATTTGTTAAACAATAACCCTCAATTCTCCGAAATTGCAGCCGTTGATTTAGGATCGAATAGCTTTAGATTGCAGCTAGCAAAAATAGTTGATGATCACCTCATTTTTCATGACTCTATGCGTGAGTTAGTCAGATTGGGTGCAGGTCTATCTGAGGACAAAACACTCAACAAAGAAACTCAAAAACGAGCCATTGAATGTTTGAAACGCTTCGGTGAAAGACTTCGTGGGCTCCCACCTCAAGCTGTAAGAGTCGTTGCAACAAACACCTTTCGAGTAGCGAAAAACGCGCCTGAGTTACTTAAAGCCGCACAAGATGCACTTGGATTCCCCATCGAAATCATTGCTGGCCGTGAAGAAGCACGAATGATTTTTGTAGGCGTCAGTCATGGCTTACCAAAAGCAGACCATAAACGACTAGTCATTGATATTGGTGGCGGCTCCACTGAATTTATTATTGGCGAGGGCCTAGAGCCTATCCATATGGAAAGCCTATATATGGGCTGTGTAAGCTATAGCTTAAAATACTTCCCTGATGGAAAGATTACAGAAGCTGCTTTTGAAAAGGCCAGAATTTCAGCTGCAGCTGAAATTCAAAGCATCTCAAAAACATTCAATTCAAAACATTGGCAAGAAGCTGTTGCTTCATCAGGAACGGCGCGATCACTCGGTGAAGTATTACGATTAAATAATATGACCAATGGCGAGGTTACTGCAGAAGGCTTGCGCCAACTTAAACAAGTCTTAATTAAAGCCAAAGACGTCAAAAAGATTGAATTAAACGGATTAAGCACCGATAGAGCAAGCGTCATTTCTGGTGGACTTGCAATTATGTTAGCGGCTTTTGATGAGCTTGGAATAAAACAATTAACTGTCGCCAATAGCGCCCTAAGGGAGGGCGTTCTATATGAACTACTTGGCCGTATGCAACATCAAGATACCCGTAAAGTAACAGTCAACAGCTTCATGAGACGCTACCACGTAGACAAAGATCAGGTGAAGCGAGTGCAAACACTTGCACTTAAGCTCCTCAATAGTGCAAAACATCAGTTATCAATGGATTTTGATATCGCTAAGCAATATCTAACATGGGCCTCGATGCTACACGAAATCGGCATTTCAATTGCCCATAGTGGCTATCACAAACATTCGGCCTATATTGTTGAAAATGCTGACATGCCAGGCTTTTCTAAAATGGAGCAAGAAGTTCTGGGATTTTTAGTTCGAGCACAACGTCGGTCACTTACCAAGCTCCCCATGCCCGCAATGAGTGAGGATCACTGCTTACTTGTAATGATCATGAGACTAGCCGTTCTATTTCATAGAAATCGGCAAGACATCACTTCGCCCGAACTGAATTTATCATGGTCAAAATCAGGGTTTGGTTTAGATGTAGAAAAAAGTTGGTTATCAGAAAACCCACTCACTAAAGCAGAGTTAAGCGCTGAAGTTAATTTTTGGAAAGACATTAATGTTAACTTAGACATTGCTTAATAACAGGCAATGTCTAAGTTAAATATCTTGTCCAAAAGTCTGCATTAGGCTTTGCTGAGCACTTAACGGAGTACCGCGCTTAGGCCTTAAGTGATAAGTGCCAGCTGAAGTCATTTCCCACGCATTCAAATTGTCTTTTAAGTAAATCTCCAAGCCTTCTTTTATTACACGCCTTTTAACTTTAGGATCAAGTATTGGGAAGCAAACTTCAATACGCTTGAAGAAGTTACGATACATCCAATCTGCGCTAGATAAATACAAATGGTGCTCACCATGATGATGGAAATAAAAAATACGTGTGTGTTCCAAGAAACGCCCCACAATAGAACGGACACGGATATTCTCAGAAACTCCAGGAATGCCTGGCTTAAGTGCACAAACACCACGCACTAACAAATCAATCTGAACACCAGCACTCGATGCCTCATATAAAGCACGAATAACATCGGCATCCAACAAGGCATTCATTTTAGCGATGATATGCGCCTTCTTACCCGATTTTGCGATTTCCGCCTCTTTATTAATTGCTTTGATTAAATTGCTATGTAAAGTAAATGGTGATTGCCACAAATGATTGAGTTTGTTTGACTTACCCAAGCCAGTTAACTGAGCAAAAACGTCATTCACGTCTTTGCATATCGATTCATTGCAAGTCAATAAGCCAAAATCCGTATAAAGCTTTGCTGTTCTTTGATGGTAATTGCCAGTAGAAAGATGAACATATCGGCGCAGCTTGCCATCTTCTCGACGTACTACCATTGCCATCTTCGCGTGTGTTTTATGACCGACAACTCCGTAAACCACATGCGCACCAGCGTCTTCTAACTTGGCTGCCCAATTGATATTAGCTTCTTCATCAAAACGCGCGAAAAGCTCAACAACAACCGTCACCTCTTTACCGCTACGAGCCGCCTCAATGAGCGCAGTCATTAACTTCGAGTCAGCACTAGTTCGGTAGAAAGTTTGTTTAATAGCAAGCACATGAGGATCTTCAGAGGCCTGCGTAATAAAATCAATGACTGGATTAAAAGACTGATAAGGATGATGCAAAAGAATATCTTGCTTACGAATCGCTTTAAAAATATCAGTATCCTTATTAAGCTCTTTTGGCTTACTAGGGGTGTAAGGTGAAAACTTCAGGTCTGGCCTATCAACCAAATCTGGGATTTGCATTAAACGCACCAAATTAACAATTCCGTTTACCTGATACAAATCTTCCTGTGTTAGACCGAATTGACCCAATAGAAATGCAGTCATTTCAGGAGGACAATTATCAGCGACTTCTAGACGAACACCATCGCCAAACTGGCGATGCGACAACTCACCTTGAAGTGCGATCCGCAAATCTTTAGCATCTTCATCATCTAAAGATAATTCTGTATCGCGCGTCACACGGAACTGATAACAACCCTTAACAGTCATTCCAGAAAACAATTCGTGTACATGGGCATGCAAAATAGAAGAAAGAAAGACAAACCCGTTATCACAACCAGCAATATGGGCTGGCAACTTAATAACTCGAGGCAAAGCACGGGGGGCTTGTACAACAGCAACGCCTGAGTTCCGCCCAAACGCATCCTTACCCTCAAGTTCAACAGCGAAATTTAAACTTTTATTTAAAACACGAGGAAAAGGATGTGCCGGATCCAACCCTATCGGGGTCAAAATTGGCATGAGCTCTCGAAAGAAATATTCCGAAATCCACTGCCGCTGTTCATCAGACCAACTGCCACGACGAAGAAAATGAATATTTTCTTGCGCCAGTTTTGGCAAAACCACTTCATTTAGAATTTTGTATTGATGCGCAATCAAGGTATGTGCTTGAGCACTGACACGCTCAAAAACTTGCTTAGGACTTAAACCGTCAGGGCCGGCATGCGTATCTTTTAGACGAATCTGATGCTTGACACCAGCAACACGAACCTCAAAAAATTCATCCATGTTACTGCTAAAAATACACAAGAATTTTAAGCGTTCCAAAAGTGGAACACGATCATCTTCGGCTTGCGCAAGAACACGTTGATTAAAGGCTAATAAACCCAATTCACGATTAACAAAATATTCTGGATTCAATTTGTGATTTACCGACAAAATAATTCACCACTCTAGTCTTGAAATGTTACGTTTAGATGACATACATCTATTTATTGACATAACTTCATCATACGACAAATTTAAGTGGGCGCATGATAAAAACCAGATTAGTTATTTTTATGATGGACTTTTAAAGACTGAATCAAAGCCAACCACTGACTTTTATGTTTGCGTGCTTTTGATGCTGGCATATCAAAAATGCTAAAGCCCGTTTCAGCAGATTCTTTATAAATTTGAGCATCCGATAAA
>JBEDFH010000083.1:0-4254 GCA_041175265.1 Pseudomonadota bacterium
TCTTGTTTTAGCACTTCTGTTACACGCTGTTGTGCATTAGCTAGCTCTGGATAAGCTTCACCCATTTCAGCGACTAAATCAGCGACCATCTTGTGGAAAAACGCTGCACGTGCACCTAGCTTGTAGCCATGACGAATCGCACGGCGAATAATGCGGCGCAACACATAACCGCGGCCTTCATTGCCTGGAATCACGCCGTCAGCAATTAAGAAGCTACAAGCACGAATGTGATCAGCCAATACTTTTAATGACGGACTGTCTAGATCCGCTGTTTTTGTTTCTCGGGCTGCTGCTGCGATGAGTGTTTGGAATAAGTCAATTTCGTAGTTGGCGTGAACGCCTTGCAGCACCGCTGAAATACGTTCCAAACCCATGCCGGTATCAACAGATGGTTTTGGCAGTGCATGCATGACACCCGCTTCATCGCGGTTGAACTGCATGAAAACGTTGTTCCAGATTTCGATAAAGCGGTCACCATCTTCATCTGGGCTACCTGGAGGGCCACCCCAAATGTGCTCGCCGTGATCGTAGAAAATTTCTGTACAAGGGCCGCAAGGGCCAGTGTCGCCCATCATCCAGAAATTGTCTGATGCGTAACGTGCACCTTTGTTATCGCCAATACGAATAATGCGTTCTGTGGGCACGCCAATTTCTTTAGCCCAGATATCGTAGGCTTCATCATCGTCTGCATAAACCGTGACGGTGAGTTTTTCTTTTGGCAATTTGTAAACTTCGGTCAGTAATTCCCATGCGTATTTAATCGCATCGCGTTTGAAGTAATCACCAAAGCTGAAGTTGCCTAGCATTTCGAAGAATGTGTGATGGCGAGCCGTATAGCCAACATTCTCTAAGTCATTGTGTTTACCACCTGCGCGTACACATTTTTGACTGGTCGTTGCGCGGGTGTATGGACGTTTGTCGAAGCCTAAAAAGACATCTTTGAATTGGTTCATCCCTGCGTTAGTAAAAAGCAGAGTAGGGTCGCCGTGAGGAACTAAGGAGCTAGACGCAACAACCTGATGACCTTTAGAAGCAAAAAAATCTAAAAACTGTTGGCGAATTTGTTTAACGGATATTTTGTTAGGCTGACTCATTGTGGTTTTAAATGCTTAATACGCTTTTTAAAAGTTACCTGCGTTTACTAAGCTTCGTCCTCTTGTTCGTTAATCACTTTTTTTATTATTTCAAATCCAAAGCCACGGCTTTGTAAAAACCGTGCTTGTTTTGCCCACTCCTCTCGACTTTGAGGAGTGTGAGCATATTTTTTACGCCATACCTGCTTGGCATTTTCTAGTTCATTAATTTTGATGCTTTCGAGGGCATCTGCAATTAACTCATCAGAAACCCCTTTTTCACGCAGCTCATTTGCCACGCGTGCGCTACCAAATTTTGATTTTCGCGCGTGGACAATTTGCTCAGTAAAGCGTGCGTCCGATACCCAATTACGTTTTTTAAAATCCTCTAAAATTTCGGGGATTTGTGTCGCATCTAATTCATATTGGTTTGCGACGGATGATAATTTTTTGCTTAACTCTGTAACGCTATATTCTCGTTTTGCTAAATAATCTAGCGCACGTTGCCGCAAGCTGACTTGCGGCTTTTTCTGTTTAGTCTGCAGCGTCATCCGGGCCAATAGTCTTCACAACGGCATCCAAATTACCTTTAGCATTGGCGCGAATTTTCGCATCAATTTCATTAGCAATTTCTGGGTTCTCGCGAAGGTACTCGCGTGCATTGTCCTTGCCTTGACCAATTTTTTCGCCATTGTAGCTATACCAAGCGCCAGCTTTTTCAACAATCTTGAGGTTTGCTCCAAGCTCAAGAATTTCACCTTCTCGTGAAATACCTTCGCCATAAAGGATATCAAATTCAGCTTGTTTGAATGGTGGTGCTACTTTGTTCTTAACGATTTTAACGCGGGTTTCAGAACCGATGACTTCGTCACCTTTCTTGATTGCGCCAGTACGACGAATATCTAGTCTGACAGATGCGTAGAATTTAAGTGCATTGCCGCCAGTTGTTGTTTCTGGATTGCCAAACATCACGCCAATTTTCATACGAATTTGGTTAATGAAAATCACCATAGTGTTGGTGCGTTTGATATTTCCTGTTAGTTTACGTAGGGCTTGGCTCATTAAGCGCGCTTGCAAGCCCATATGAGAGTCACCCATTTCGCCTTCGATTTCAGCTTTTGGTACCAAAGCCGCAACAGAGTCGACAACAACAATATCAACAGAGCCTGAGCGGACTAGCATGTCTGCAATTTCAAGCGCTTGTTCGCCAGTGTCTGGCTGAGAAATTAAAAGTTCGCCAACGTTAACGCCAAGTTTTTGTGCGTATTGTGGGTCGAGTGCGTGTTCAGCATCGATAAACGCTGCAGTGCCTCCCAATTTTTGCATTTGAGCAATCACTGAAAGTGTCAGTGTGGTTTTGCCAGAAGATTCTGGACCGTAAATTTCAATGACGCGACCACGTGGTAAGCCGCCAATGCCTAGTGCGATGTCTAGACCAAGAGAGCCAGTGGAAACAGCTTGAATATCTTCGGCGACGTCGGTGTCGCCCATGCGCATGATGGAGCCTTTGCCGAATTGTTTTTCAATTTGCGACAGTGCTGCTGCCAGTGCTTTGCTTTTGTTGTCGTCCATGTTGTCCTCTTTTGGTCTGTTACTGATTGATTGATACTTTTTGATGCTATTTAAATGCAAAAAAGAGTCTTCAAATCAAGCTGCCAATTATTCCACAAATCGGCCTTGAAAGTAAGGCTGTCAGGTGGATAAATTGCCATCATTCAATGATATGGCTCTATTTTTACTTTGCTTTAATTTTTGATAAAGCAGTGGATCAAAAAGCAGTTTTTTACTAGAAAGTTAACTTTAACAAAACATTGTACGATCGTACAGTAATTTTTGAATATGTTTAACTGAGTGCTTTTTTTATCCCATTAAGAAGAGTGATGATGGATTGTTCGCGGATTTCTTGGCGATTGCCTGAAAAATGTTTTGTGGTGGCGCTCGATGACATGCCGTTTCCTGTCCAAGCAAAACAAACTGTTCCTACAGGCTTTTCTTCTGTGCCACCGTCTGGGCCAGCAATTCCTGTGACGCTTGCCGCAATATTTGCACGGCCTTGATTGAGCGCACCTATTGCCATTTCGATGGCGACTTGTTCACTCACTGCGCCATATTGATGAAGACTTTCTGTTGAGACGTTTAAAAGATCTTGCTTGGCTTGATTGCTGTAAACCACTAAGCCACTATCAAACCAAGCTGAGCTACCAGGAATTTCAGTGATTAATCCAGAAGCCAGTCCGCCAGTGCAAGACTCTGCCAAACAGAGCACACGATTCTGGGCGAGCAGAAGCTCACCAATTTCGGTTGCTAAATTAGATAGCGCTAAGCGAGATAAATGGTCAATAGCCATATGCTGAATTGAATTAAAAGAATGGCATAAATGGCAGCAAGCAAATCGTCAAACATGACGCCAAAGCCACCTTTGATTTGGTTGTCGCACTGTTTTATTGGGAATGGTTTCCAGATGTCAAACAGTCTGAATAAGATAAATGCAATGACCCACCAAAGCACGTGCGGCGGAGTGAATGCGAGAACAAGCATCATCGCGACAATCTCATCCCATACAATGCTGCCATGATCTGGCGTACCAAGGGCTTCAGCGGTCTCACCGCAAATTGAAATGCCAACCAGAAATAGAAGGGCAATGATAATCAGCTGTAGCCAAAGTGGGTGGCCTGCGATTAAACCAAAGGCAGCTAATCCAAGGAGAGTACCAAAAGTGCCTGGCGCCTTAGGCGCTAAGCCAGCCCCAAAGCCTAATGCTAGTAAATGGCGTGGGTGTTGAAATAAAAAACGCAGGTTAGGCATTTTTTGATTATTTGAAATGGTCATAACCAGATCCTTTGATTGATATTGGATTATTTGTCTCATCTAGAACAATCAGCCCTGCCTCAGCTTTGATAGTGCCAATTTGAGATAAATTGATACCTAGAGAGTCGCTTATGTTGATGATATCCGAGTGACGATTTGACGGGGCTGTAAAGCATAGCTCGTAGTCATCTCCCCCTGTAAGTACGAAACTTTGTATGGCTTCAATGTTAAGGTTTTCAGTTGTTGGATCAAAGTGTGGGATTTTTGACCAATCTATCGTTGCGCCTAGTTTTGAGCTATCCAGAATGTGACCTAGGTCTGCAAGCAGGCCGTCTGATAGATCAATTGCGCTGTTGGCAATTCCACGGAGTGC
>JBEDFH010000084.1:0-4580 GCA_041175265.1 Pseudomonadota bacterium
TGGTCGATTTCCCAATGTTTGAACATGATGAAGAAGCTGATCGTTGGGTGGCATTGCACCATCCGTTCACTTCACCAAAAGATGGCCACGAAGATTTATTGGCAACTAATCCAGGCGCATGTTTATCTAAAGCTTATGACATGGTGCTGAATGGTTGGGAAGTGGGTGGCGGTTCTGTGCGTATCCATAAACAAGAAGTGCAATCAAAAGTATTTGATGCATTGAAGATTAGCAAAGAAGAAGCACAAGAGAAATTTGGCTTCTTGCTTGATGCCCTTCAATACGGCGCACCACCGCATGGTGGCTTGGCTTTCGGTCTAGATCGTTTAGTGACTTTAATGGCAGGTGCCGAGTCTATTCGTGACGTGATTGCGTTCCCGAAAACACAACGCGCACAATGCTTGATGACCAACGCACCAAACGAAGTCGATGAAAAACAATTACGTGAATTGCATATTCGTTTACGTACGCAACAAAAAGTTGCTGAAGCTTAAGTCATTTGCATTCCAGTGAGCACTTAAATTGATGGCAGAAAGCTTCAAAACGCCGATATCTGTCCTCGTGTTGATTCATACAGCGGACCTGAAAGTGTTGTTGATTGAACGCGCAGATAAAGCCGGGTTTTGGCAATCAGTGACTGGCAGTATCGAAGTTGAAGATGCTGATTTGCGAGCAACTGCCATTCGTGAAGTAAAAGAAGAAACAGGTTTGGATGCTGAAAAATACGCACTCAGCGATTGGCAGTTTTCTCAAACCTATGAAATCTATGAGCACTGGCGCTATCGTTATGCGCCTGGCGTAACGCAAAATGTAGAACATATATTTGGCTTGGAATTACCGAGTACTTTAGATGTCCAGTTGGCCCCTAATGAGCATGTAGCGTATGAGTGGGTGGATTGGCGAGAAGCAGCAAAACGAGTATTTTCTTGGACAAATGTAGAAGCAATCCGCCGCCTTGGCGAACGACATCAACTAACACTTTGAAGCAATAAACGGAATGGTTATGCAAACATCCCCAATTAAATTTGAGCGTTTTCAAGCAACGGCAGAAGCTGAACTGCAAGAGCGCATTATTGCTGCCAAAAACAAGCTTGGTAAAAAGTTAGTCATCCTTGGGCACCACTATCAACAAGAAGGCGTTTATCGTCATGCTGATTACACTGGCGACTCGCTTAAACTTTCTCGTTTCGCAGGCGAAACCGACGCTGAATATATCGTATTTTTAGGTGTGCACTTTATGGCTGAAGTGGCGGATATTTTGTCACGCCCTGAGCAAATTTCAATTTTGCCTGATCTGTCTGCCGGTTGTTCAATGGCGGACATGGCTAACCTTGCTAAGGTTGAACGCTCACGCCGTGAGCTTTCTAAAGTGCTCGATTTTGATGAAGTGATTACACCTGTTACTTACATTAATTCAGCCGCCGATTTAAAAGCTTTTTGTGGCGAGCATGGCGGCATTGTCTGCACCTCAACCAATGCGCCCAAAATCTTAGAGTGGGCTTTTAAGCAAAAAGAAAAAGTATTGTTCTTCCCTGACCAAAACTTAGGTCGTTGGAGTGGTTATAAAATGGGTATCCCATTGGAGCAAATGCCGGTGTGGGATCCAGATCAACCGATGGGCGGCTTAACAGAAGAACAAATTAAAAATGCGAAAATTTTGCTGTGGAAAGGCCATTGTGCCGTTCACCAAATGTTCCGTGAACAAAACATCACTAAGTTCCGTGCAGAGCATCCTGACGGCATTGTGATTTCGCACCCAGAATCGCCGTTTGAAGTTTGCTTGAACTCAGACTATGTCGGCTCTACTGAATACATCTTAAAGACGGTTTCTGATGCCCCTGCAGGCACACATTGGCTAGTGGGTACTGAGCTTAACTTAGTTAATCGATTGGCTGAGCAAATGAAACCACAAGGCAAAACCGTACAGTTCATGTCGCATGTGATTTGTGAATGCTCGACCATGGCGCGTATTGACCCACAACATTTAGTTTGGACTTTAGAAAACTTAGTGGAAGGCAATGTGGTGAATCAGATTAAAGTGCCAGCACATGAGGCGGCACTCGCCAAATTAACACTAGACCGCATGCTTGAGGTTTCCTAAATTTGATGGCGGATTAAGTGAATAAAACACTACACATCGCCACCTTCAATATACATAAGGGCGTCAGTCATTTTAGCGCCCGATTTTCTCTGCATCACCAACGCGAAATTCTTCGCAAAACCACTGCTGATATTGTCTTTTTGCAAGAAGTACGTGATGTGCACGCCATGCACAGCAAGCGTTTTGAAGCTTGGCCAGAACAAGGGCAAGCTTCGTTTTTGGCTGATGCAGTTTGGCCTGATTATGCTTATGGTAAAAATGCCGTTTATCCAGCAGGTCATCATGGAAACGCATTACTTTCTAAGTTTCCTATTATCAATAGTCATAATGCTGATATCTCAGCACATGCCACAGAAGAACGTGGCATGTTGCACTGTGAAATAGAGGTGCCGCACTGGGATGAACCGCTTCATGCCATTTGTGTGCATTTAGGTCTATTTGCAAAATGGCGCCGAACACAATTACAAGCGATTGCTGAATATATTGATACGCATGTGCCTAGCCATGCCCCTTTAATGATTGCGGGGGATTTTAATGATTGGAGTACGCGTGCGGGTGGTGGATTTGCATCGCGATTAGATTTGCACGAAGTGTTTGAGCAGCATACAGGCAAACATGCTCGCAGTTTTCCTTCATGGATGCCATTGCTAAAATTAGATCGTATTTATGTGCGTGGATTTCATATTCATCATGCTGAAATTCATTCCGGCCCTGGTTTTTTAAAGGTGTCGGATCACGCGATGCTCACTGCAACTTTATATAAAAAATGACGCATTTTATTGGTGGTAATCATCTTAAGTTATTACGAAATGGCGAAGAATATTTTCCTGCGCTAGAGGCCGCCATTCAACATGCAAAGCATGAAATTTACTTAGAGACTTACATTTACAAAGAAGACATCATTGGCCGCCGTATTGGCAATGCATTAAAAAAAGCCGCGCATCGTGGGGTGAAAGTTTATTTATTACTCGAAGGTTTTGGTAGCCAAGATTTCAGCACTACCTTTTTGCAGGGATTTCAATTGGCCGGTGTGAATGTCATGTTCTACCGACAAAAAATTTCACCTTGGACCTTTAAAAAAAATCGTTTACGTCGATTGCATCGCAAACTTGTGGTGATTGATGGCAGTGTCGGATTTGTTGGTGGTATTAATATTATTGACGATAACAACGTGCCAGAAGATGCGACGCCACGAATAGATTATGCGGTAGAAATCAAAGGTGCATTGTTAGCACCGTTGGTTGATAGCGTACAAAAACTATGGCGACGTTTAGCATGGCTTCAGTTTAGGCAATTTCCTCAGCAATTAGCTAAGGCCAATACTCAAATTGATGCGAAATATAAAGACGTCAAAGCCGCTTTGGTTTTACGTGACAATGTATTACACCGCCGTGATATAGAAGAAGCTTATCTTGCAGCAATTGCTCATGCAAAAGATGAAATTATTATCGCCAATTCTTACTTTGTTCCTGGTTGGCGTTTCCGCAAGGCTTTAATGGATGCGGCTGATCGAGGTGTTTCAGTCAAGCTGTTATTGCAAGGACGTATCGAATATTTAGTCATGGTGGCAACACAGGCTTTTTATAGTGCGTTTTTAGCACATGGGATTGAGATTTATGAATATCGTAAAAGCTTTATGCATAGCAAAGTTGCGGTGATTGATAAAACCTGGGCAACAGTGGGCTCATCCAATATAGACCCGTTTAGTTTATTGTTAGCGCGTGAGGCTAATGTAATGGTGAGGGATCAAGCCTTTGCTGATGAGTTAAGAAATAGCCTCTTAAAATCGATCAAAGAAGGCGCCACAGAGATTAACCCGCAATCTTGGGTACGCGGTAATTTAAGACAACGTTTAGTCTCGTGGTGTGTGTATAGCGTGCTACGGATGGTGCTTGGATTGATTGGTCGTGCTGAAGATTGGCGGAAATAAAAAAGCGCTATAAAGCGCTTTTTTATTGATTCAAAACTATTTCTTTTTAACAGGTGCAGGGTTAGCATTGAGTGGTGATACGGTCATCGTAATTTTTGATGCCATGCTTAGCGCCGAGCCTTCAGCAATTTCTACTGTCATTGATTTCTTGGCATTCATAAAAACAATCATGCTCGTTTTAGATTTTGTGGATGAAAGCAAAGTCCAGCCAGCTTGTGGATAACGTTCTACAAAAAAAGCCACAGTATCGCTTGGAGATAATGGTGAATAGAGTTCTAAGCGACCCACCCATGCTTCACCCTCACCCAAAACAAGCGATTTATCATTGAGTACTCGCGAATCTTTTGGCAATGGGAAATCTGCCAGCATGGCAGGATTCAGCTTGCTGGCGCTTTCGGTGTTATTGGTTATCACACCGCCAGCACCTGCGCATGCTACTAAAAAAAACGTAATGAGTGAAACAACAAGTAGACGGTAGGATTTAATTTTAATGCTCCAAAACATTTGAACTGTAATGATTCTAAACACAAACTCATCACAGTTCTAGTT
>JBEDFH010000085.1:0-4207 GCA_041175265.1 Pseudomonadota bacterium
ATGCTGCAGTGATGATGCTGGATGATTTGCAAGACTTAACTAACCTACAAATTGCACTTGTTATTCAAACACAAGCCAACTTGATGATGCAGGCAAAGCGTTATCAAGAAGCATTTGATTTGCTAGACAAAGCAGTTTTAAACGTGCCTGACCACCCAGAATTAATTTATGACCATGCAATGGTCGCAGAGCGGCTGGAAAAGTTTGATATTGTAGAATCACAATTACGCAAGCTAATCAAGCTTAAGCCAAGCTTTGCGCAAGCATATAATGCACTTGGGTACTCCTTTGCAGATAGAAACATACATCTAGAAGAAGCTTATCAACTCATCGAAAAAGCATTGTCATTTAATCCTAATGACCATTTTGTGATTGATAGTATGGGTTGGGTTAATTATCGCCTAGGGAAATTAGATAAAGCTGTTGAATACTTAAAAGCTGCTTATAAATTTCAAGCGGATGCAGAAATTGCAGCGCACTTAGGTGAAGTTCTATGGCAACAAGGCCATCAAAAAGAGGCTGAAAAAATTTGGAATGAAGCGCTCAAAAACTCACCAGAAAATGAAGCCTTAATTAAAACAGTGAAGCAATTTAAACCGTAAATATGGCGTTATTCAAAATTTCATTTAGGCTTTTTTTGCTTACTTTATTAGTATCTCAGACAGCCTGTACGCATATCAAAGCCAACCAAGCGGGATTGCCCGTCAAGCAATTAGACGTAAGAGAGCACCTAGCAAAAATTGCATCAATTCGAGATTTTAAAATTGAAGGCAGACTTGGCGTTCAAAGTGAAAAGCAGGGAATATCGGGCACAGTGCATTGGCATCATCTGAAAGTCAGTGATGAAATGAATCTTTATTCACCGCTAGGTGGAAAAATTGCAGAAATCCTTAATGGCAGCAATGGGGTGACGCTCACCACCAGTGACAATAAGATTTTTAATGCTCAAGACCCAGAGTCATTAACAGAATCAACCTTAGGTTGGCGCCTACCAATGACAAAACTCTCTGATTGGATTGTAGGACGACCTGCAAACGGTGCAATCTCAAACGTCAACTGGGACGATGATGGAAAGCTGAAAAAATTCAATCAAGAAGGCTGGGAAATCAGCTATCTAGAATATAAAGAGAGTCATCAAGTTGCACTCCCCAGCAAAATGAACATTCGCAACAGCAAATTAAATCTCAGATTAATCATCGACCGCTGGGAACTACCAAACGTGCAAGAAGTAAGCTCTTTAAATCTAAATTAATTCATCTATGTCTTCGCATCACATTCCAGCAAATAATCAAGATTATATTCAGAAAGGCTATGATGCCTTCTTAGCACCTGCAAAAATTAATCTTTTTTTGCATGTCACAGGACAGCGTGATGATGGCTACCACCTTTTGCAAAGTGCATTCCGCTTAATTAGTTTTTATGACACGATTTATCTAAAAGTCACTTCTGATGGAAAAATCACAAGAAACACAGGGATTGAAGGTGTTTCAGCTGAACAGGATTTGTGTGTTCGTGCGGCAAAATTACTAAAAACGCACACCCAGTGCACATTAGGCGTGGATATTGCAATCGACAAACGTATTCCTATGGGTGGCGGCTTGGGGGGCGGAAGCTCCGATGCAGCGACGGTATTAATCGCATTAAATCAGCTATGGAAACTGAATTTAGATCGACCGACATTAATGGAATTAGGGCTAAAACTTGGCGCCGACGTTCCATTCTTTATTTTCGGAAGAAATGCATGGGTAGAGGGTGTAGGTGAAAAAATGCAAGCACTCGCTTTACCACCAGCCCACTATGTCATCATGACCCCAAAAATACACGTCCCAACTGCGGAAATTTTTAGTGCAGAGGAATTGACAAGAAACACGTTTCCCACGACAATAGCGGCCTTTTCCGAGATGTGGTTCGGAAAAACGCAACAAAGCAATGATAAGTGGGGTGAAAAACATGTTTTTCACAACGATCTTCAGGCGGTGGTTTGCAAAAGATACCCTGCAGTAGCGTCTTGTTTAGAATGGTTAAATCAATTTTCAACAAGCTACATGAGCGGATCTGGCGCATCAGTTTTTGCAACGTTTAATGACGAAAGTCAGGCGATGCGAGTCATTGATAAAACCCCAAAGAAAATCGCGAACACTGAAGTTTTTTGTTGTGCGGCACTCGGATTAGATCAGCATCCGCTGTATAATTTGATTGCTTAATAGCTACAAAGATTAAATGGGGAGTCGCCAAGCTGGTTAAGGCACCGGATTTTGATTCCGGCATGCGAAGGTTCGAATCCTTCTTCCCCAGCCAGTTTTACAATACGGAGCGTGTAAGCATTACACGCTTTTTTTGTTTTTATAGACTATAAGGAATCCCGACTGTGGCCAAAGGCGACATGATGGTATTTACAGGCACAGCGAATCCTACGCTGGCCAAAAAAGTGGTCAAACACCTAGGCATGGAATTAGGTCGCGCAACTGTCGACCGTTTCAGCGATGGTGAAGTGATGATTGAATTGCAAGACAACGTGCGCGGTAAGGACGTGTTTGTATTGCAATCAACTTGCGCACCAACTAATGATACGCTAATGGAAGTCATGGTCATGGTTGACGCATTACGCCGCGCATCAGCTGGTCGTATCACTGCCGCGATTCCTTACTTTGGTTATGCGCGACAAGATCGTCGCCCACGCTCTGCTCGCGTTGCGATTACCGCAAAAGTAGTGGCCAACATGCTTACCAGCGTTGGCGTTAATCGTTTATTAACGATGGATTTGCATTCAGACCAAATCCAAGGATTCTTTGAAATCCCAGTAGACAACATTTACGCATCACCAGTATTGCTTGCCGACTTAACAAAACAAAACCATCCTAACTTACTGGTGGTTTCACCAGACGTTGGTGGTGTAGTTCGTGCACGTGCGCTTGCTAAACAAATGGGTTCTGACTTAGCAATTATCGACAAACGTCGCCCTAAAGCAAACGTGGCTAAAGTGATGAACATTATTGGTGATGTTGCTGGCCGCACCTGCGTCATCATGGATGACATGGTCGATACTGCAAACACACTATGTGAAGCAGCTGCAGCATTGAAGAAAAAAGGGGCGGAAAAAGTAGTAGCTTACTGTACGCACCCTGTTTTATCAGGAACAGCAATTGAACGAATCAATGCTTCAGAATTAGATGAATTGGTGGTGACTGATACCATTCCTCTTCGCGCTGATGCAGCAGCATGTAAAAAAGTACGTCAATTAAGCGTTGGCGAATTAATGGCTGAAACGATTAGACGTATCAGCAACGAGGACTCTGTCAGTTCTTTATTTGAAGACCTCGAAAATATATACATTTAAGTATTTATGTATTCGCCAATGGCGCTTACATATTCCCCTGCTATCTGGTCGCGGATAGCAGTTTTTGAAAAACCAAAAGCTTTATTTTGGTTAATTTTAGGAGCAGTAAAAATGACGATTGAAATCTCAGCAGTAACACGTGCAGCGAAAGGTACGGGTGCGAGCCGCCGTCTTCGCCGTGATGCAAAAGTGCCAGGTATTGTTTATGGCGCTGGTAAAGACCCAGTTAGCGTTGAATTTGATGCAAAAGCACTATTCATGGAATTCCGCCATGAAGCTTTCCATGCTTCAATCTTGACACTAAGTCTTGATGGTAAAAAAGAGTCTGTATTATTACGTGACTACCAAATGCATCCTGTACGTAACACAATCCAACACGTTGACTTCCAACGTGTAAGCGCAACTGAAAAAATCCACGTCAAAGTGCCGTTGCACTTCGTGAATGGTGACATCGCCCCAGGCGTTAAATTGAATGGCGGTATCGTTGCTCACATTGCGACTGAAGCCGATGTAAGTTGCTTGGCTAAAGATTTGCCAGAGTTCGTTGAAGTTGATTTGGCTAAATTAGAAATTGGCCATTCAATTCACTTGTCACAAATCGCATTACCAAAAGGCGTTGAATTCGTTCAATTAGCACACGGTAACGATTTAGCAGTAGCAAGCATTGCTAAAACACGTGGCAGCACAGCTTCAGCAGCAGATGACGAAGCACCAGCAGGTGAAGAAACTCCAGCAGCTTAATTTTTAAGTGGCTAACAATAACGCGCGCTTGGGGTTAACCTAAGCGCGCGTTATGCTTTTTAACGAAGGCAATTTTATGAGTAGCATCCAACTTATCGTCGGCCTAGGTAATCCAGGCAATGAATATAC
>JBEDFH010000086.1:0-1205 GCA_041175265.1 Pseudomonadota bacterium
ACGTTTCTGAAGTCAGCTTTGCGGCCATTGTTGTCAGTCAACGTGCCATGATCCATCACTTGCAACAGGATGTTATAAATATCAGGGTGCGCTTTTTCAATTTCATCTAAAAGCAATACACAATATGGATGCTTAGTGATGGCCTCAGTCAACAGACCGCCTTGTTCGAAACCTACATAACCAGGAGGCGCACCAATTAAACGGGAAACTGCATGACGCTCCATATATTCGGACATATCAAAGCGCACTAACTCAATGCCTAAGGTATAGGCTAGTTGTTTAGCGACCTCAGTTTTACCTACGCCTGTTGGGCCAGAAAATAAGAATGAGCCGATTGGTTTATTGGCATTACCTAATCCACTTCGTGCCATTTTAATCGCTGAGGCAAGTGACTCAATCGCTTGATCTTGACCAAACACAACAGCTTTTAAATCACGGTCTAAAGTTTTTAAGGCATTCCTATCATCGGTTGAAATATTCTTAGGTGGAATACGTGCAATCTTAGCGATGATGTCTTCAATCTCTTTGTCGCCAATCACTTTTTTCTGTTTTGATTTTGGCAATATACGCTGTGCAGCGCCAGCCTCATCAATCACATCAATCGCTTTATCCGGCAAATGTCGGTCATTGATATATTTTGCTGATAATTCAGCTGCAGTGTTGAGCGCAGCAGCGCTGTATTTAACACTGTGATGTTTTTCAAAGCGAGATTTAAGACCTTTGAGAATCTCAACTGTTTCAGCAACACTCGGTTCTTCAACATCCACTTTTTGGAAGCGACGAGAGAGTGCATGGTCTTTCTCAAAAATCCCACGATATTCTTGATAGGTGGTTGCACCAATACATTTTAGTGATCCGTTGGACAGGGCCGGCTTGAGCAAATTAGAAGCGTCCATGGTGCCACCACTTGCAGCACCAGCACCAATCAGTGTGTGAATCTCATCAATAAACAATACCGCATCTTCTTGTTCTGCAAGTTTTTGCATGACGGCTTTGAGGCGTTGTTCAAAGTCCCCACGGTATTTTGTACCCGCTAATAATGCGCCCATATCGAGTGAGTAGATGACAGCATTGGCTAATACTTCCGGCACGCTTTTTTCAACGATACGGCGAGCCAAACCTTCAGCGATTGCTGTTTTACCAACACCTGCCTCACCGACCAATAAAGGGTTATTTTTGCGACGACGGCATAGCGTTTGAATGAC
>JBEDFH010000086.1:1237-5439 GCA_041175265.1 Pseudomonadota bacterium
GACGCGTTCAATCTCATTCTCACGACCGATGACTGGATCAATTTTGCCAGCTAATACTTGTTGGTTTAGATTTTGAGTATAGCTATCTAAGGCGCTTGCTGCAGGGGCTTCTGTCCCAGTTTCTGGACTTGCTTCAGCACCTCTTGCGCCAGCTTCTTCAGCTTTTGCTACGCCATGTGCGATATAGTTCACAACGTCTAAACGTGTGATGTTTTGTTGGTGTAAGAAAAATACGGCATGTGAATCTTTCTCACCATAAATGGCTACTAATACATTAGCACCCGTCACTTCTTTTTTGCCTGATGATTGCACATGCAAGATCGCACGTTGAATCACACGTTGAAAGCCTAAGGTTGGTTGAGTGTCGACTTCTTCTAAGCCATCTACGGTAGGTGTGTGTTCTTCAATATAGTGGTTAAGCTCAGAACGTAATGTTTCTAAGTTGGCTCCGCAGGCGCGTAATACTTCTGCAGCGGTAGGATTATCTATCATCGCTACGAGCAAATGTTCGACCGTAATTAGCTCGTGCCTTTTTTGGCGAGCATCCATAAAGGCCATGTGGAGTGAAACTTCTAATTCTTGAGCAATCATGATTAAGACCTTTTGACGACTTTTATACTTCCTGCATTGCACATTGCAATGGGTGTTGGTATTCATTTGCGTAAGCTAATACTTGGCTTACTTTGGTTTCTGCAATTCCATGTGGATAAATTCCGCATACGCCCGAACCTTCAGTATGTACTTGGAGCATGATTTGCGTTGCTTGTTCACGATTTTTATTAAAAAAACGTTCAAGTACATCTACAACAAATTCCATCGGGGTGAAATCATCATTGAGCAAAACGACCCGATACATAGAAGGTGGTTTTGGTTTCGCCGTTTTAGTGGCTTCAATGGTATTTTCTTGATGCTTAATACTAGCCATGCTGATCCTATTTTGAGCCTAATTTGAAATAATTCAAGCCTGAAATGAAAGTGGTTATGAGGCTTTAATGACTTGAGTTATTCATCTTGAGCGCTATTACTGTTTAGAGCCAACAATCTAACGCTTTTAACAATTTTGTCCTGTGTTTGCACAATTTCTATAGCGCAATTCGCAATCTTAATACTTGTGCCTGCTTCAGGAATATCCTCGAAATGTTCGAGAATTAATCCGTTTAATGTTCTTGGTCCATCGAGCGGTAATTCAAGATTTAATTTTTTATTTAAATCGCGTAAGTTACTACTGCCATCAACCAGCCAACTGCCATCTTCTTCCTGATGATAAGTGCTGGCACGTAAAGGCGATTGCGTGGTGAAATCACCAATAATCTCTTCCAATATATCTTCGAGTGTGACTAAGCCTTTCAGTTCACCATATTCGTCAACGACTAAAGCTAAACGTTCATGTTTTTCTTGGAATTGTTGAATTTGAGTATATAAAGGTGTCCCCGATGGAATGAAGTAAGGGTCATCAATAATTTCTTTTAGGCCTTCGAGCGTTAATTCACCATTGCGAAGCAAATTAATCACTTTGCGGATGTGTATCACCCCGACAATTTCCTCGTTCGCCCCTTGTTTCACCAATAAGCGGGTATGGTTGCTAGCAGATATTTGTTGGGTCAGTTCTTCGAATGGGGTATCTAAATCGACATCTTCAATGTGCGTGTGAGCAGTCATCACATCATCCACAATCGCATTTTCCAAATCGAACAAATTCAGCAAAATGGCGCGGTTCTTTTTCGGAATGTAATGGCCGGATTCCGTCACGATACTTCGCAATTCTTCAGTTGAGATGGCTTGCGTCACTTCTGAAAAATTAACTTTGATACGAAATAATTTTAGCAAACCAGTCACAAACAAATTGGTGAACCAGATTGCTGGGTAGAGGATTTTGATGAGCGGGTAAAGCACATAGCTATATGCAAAAGCTAATTTTTCAGCATGAGCAGCAGCAACTACTTTAGGCGTGATTTCACCAAAAATAAGAATAACAAAAGTTACTGTGACCGTGCCAATAATCAAGCCTGTATTACCTTCACCTAAAAGCTGAAGACTAATGTCATCGCTGATTGTTGCAATGGCAACAGCAGCAAAAGTATTGCCAAGTAAAATCGCGCCTAGGAGATGATCGGTTTTTTTGAGTAATGCCTGAGCCAATCGTGCACCGCGATGGCCATCATTTGCGAGATGGCGCAGGCGGTAACGATTAAGGGTCATGAGGCTGGTTTCAGCGCTTGAGAAAAACGCTGATAAAGCAAGTAGCAATCCTAGTACGAGGAATTGCAGATGTATGGGTATGTCCAAGTGAAATCGCTATTGAATGGAATACTTAAGTTTCCACGCTTTAGCCTTTACTTGTCAAGGCATGGTCTCTTCGTTTTGTTTCTTTTCTGCGCCAGTAATTAAGTTCTCGCGTGATACACCTAAGTACAGTGCAATTGGGCAAGCAACCAATACTGAAGAATAGATACCAAATAAAATACCAATAGTCAGTGCGAGTGAGAAGTTATGTAAGGTTTCGCCACCGAACAACAGCATTGATAGCACCATTAACTGTGTACAGAAGTGGGTGATGACTGTACGTGACATCGTGCGGGTAATCGCATTATCAATCACTGTCGTGACAGCAGCTTTACGCATTTTCTTGAAGTTTTCACGCACTCGGTCAAATACAACCACAGATTCGTTTACTGAATAGCCCAGAACTGCCAATACCGCAGCTAAAACAGTTAAGTTGAATTCCCATTGAAAGAAAGCGAAAAAGCCTAGAATAATGACAACGTCATGCATGTTCGCAATAATTGCAGCAACCGCAAAGCGCCATTCAAATCGCATCGCTAAATAAGCCATGATACCAATAGAAACCAATAACAGAGCAAGTGCGCCATTATCATAAAGCTCTTGGCCAACTTGTGCGCCAACTGTTTCAACGCGGCGCATTTCAACTTGGTCATCTTCTTTATGTAAAGCACTTAAGACTTCTTCAGAAAGTTGAGCTGAAGTCACGCCCTTTTTAAGCGGTAAGCGAATCATCACGTCACGGCTTGAACCAAAGTTTTGAACGGTAGCCTCATTTAAGCCAACGCTATCTACAGCATGGCGAATTTTTGTTAAATCGGCTGCCTGAGGATAACTCACTTCGATCACGGTACCACCAGTGAAATCGACGCCTAGGTTCAGACCTTTTTGAGCAAGAAAAAATACCGCTAAAATGAATGTAATCAGAGAAATTGCCGTGGTTAAACGGCCATAGCTCATAAACGGAATGTCATTCTTGATTTTAAAAATTTCCATAATCTTTACTCTTAAATTAAGCGTTCTTTAAATGAATGAAATGGGCAATTAACCAATCGCCAATTTGTCGATTTTACGGCGATAACCGTAAACCAAATTCACAATGGCACGTGATACAACAACAGCACTAAACATTGAAGTCAAAATACCTAACACGTGAACTACAGCAAATCCTTTCACTGGGCCTGAGCCAAACATAAATAAGGCCAAGCCGGCAATCATGGTTGTTACGTTAGAGTCTAAAATTGTATCGAATGCACGGTCGTAACCAGCATGAATAGAAGCTTGTGGAGAATTTCCGCTACGCAGCTCTTCACGAATACGCTCGTTAATCAAGACGTTTGCATCAATCGCCATCCCCAGCGTTAACGCAATCGCAGCCAAACCTGGCAGTGTGAGGGTTGCTTGCAGCATTGAAAGTATCGCAAGTAAAAGCAATAAGTTAATACCAAGTGCAATCACTGAAATACCGCCAAACAATACATAGTAAATCAACATGAATACTGCGATAGCGGCGAAGCCCCATAGGGTTGAGTGCATACCACGTTTGATATTTTCTTCACCCATGCTTGGACCAACAGTACGTTCTTCAATGATTTCCATCGGTGCGGCAAGTGCGCCAGCGCGAAGTAATAATGAAATGTCAGTAGCTTCTTGAACGTTGTCCATGCCTGAGATTTGCACACGACCACCGCCAATTTCTTCGTTAATGACGGGTGCAGTAATCACTTCGGCCTGACCTTTTTCAATCAGTAAAATAGCCATGCGTTTACCAACGTTATCTTTAGTCACTTGTCTAAAAATACGTGCACCACGCGCGACTAAAGTGACATGAACAACAGAACGACCACTTTGTAGATCTAGGCCCGGACCTGCATCAGTGATGTAATCACCAGTGAGTTCAACTTTCTTTTTAACTAGGACTG
>JBEDFH010000087.1:0-4161 GCA_041175265.1 Pseudomonadota bacterium
TGGTAAGGGTGAAGCTTGTCTTTACTGGTAACTCTTGGGTCTCTGTCAAAGATAAGTCTGGCAACACCATTTATGATAAGACGAGTAAAGCAGGTGGTGAGGAGTACGTTGAAGGTGTTCCGCCATTAAAATTTCATATTGGTAACGTCAGTGCGACTCAGGTGGTTTTCAATGGTGAAACTGTCGATTTAAGCCCTAACACCTACAATAATATGGCGCGTGTGACATTGGGTGCTGATTAATGAGTAGTTTAAAAACATCGATTGAGAGACGTTCTTGCCAGCAGGTGATGATTGGGCATGTTGCCGTTGGTGGTGATGCACCCGTAGTTGTTCAGTCTATGACGAATACCGATACGGCCGATGCTTTATCGACAGTTCGTCAAATTATTGAGCTCTGGCAAGCTGGTTCTGAAATTGTACGTATTACTGTTAACTCCCCTGAAGCTGCAGCGCAGGTTGGATATATCCGCCAGCAATTAGATGCTCAAGGTTGTAACGTCCCGTTGGTGGGTGATTTTCACTATAACGGGCATAAATTACTCAGCGCTTATCCTGAATGTGCAGCGGCATTAGCTAAGTATCGCATTAACCCTGGCAATGTGGGTAAGGGTTCTAAGCGTGATGATCAATTCAGTGCCATGATTGAGACAGCCATTCAATATAAGAAACCTGTGCGTATTGGTGTTAATTGGGGCAGTCTTGACCAAGAGAAGATGGCACGCATGATGGATGCAAATGCTAAACTTGCTGAGCCATTATCAGCTGATGCATTGATGCGTGAGGCACTTATTCAATCCGCTTTGGAAAGTGCTAAGCAAGCTGAAAAAATTGGTTTAGCTAGTAATCAAATTATTATTTCATGCAAAGTCAGTGATGTTCAGGATCTGGTAAGCGTTTATCGTGATTTAGCAAAGCGTTGCGATTACCCTTTGCATCTTGGGTTGACTGAAGCGGGTATGGGCTCTAAGGGTATCGTTGCCTCAACTGCTGCTTTGTCATTACTTTTGCAAGAAGGAATAGGCGATACGATACGCGTGAGCTTAACGCCTGAACCAGGCGAGTCACGCACTAAAGAAGTTGTCGTTGCTCAAGAAATTTTACAAACAATGGGTATACGCTCATTCACGCCGCTAGTGACAGCTTGTCCAGGCTGTGGTCGTACGACCTCTACTTATTTTCAAGAGTTGGCGCAAGATATTCAGCGTTATCTACGTGAGCAAATGCCTGTTTGGCGTAAGTCATACCCAGGTGTTGAGTCAATGAGCGTTGCTGTGATGGGCTGTGTAGTGAATGGCCCTGGCGAATCTAAATTAGCAAATATTGGCATCAGTTTGCCGGGTACTGGTGAAGTGCCGGTGGCGCCTGTCTTTGTTGATGGTGAAAAGACAGTGACTTTGAAGGGTGATGCGATTGCCCAAGAGTTCCAAATGATTGTTGAGCAATATGTCGCACAGCACTATGCTGAGGGTGGTAATTTACGTACTCAGTCTAAAACAATTCCTATTCGATCTTTGTAAGTATTTATGACACAAGAACCTAAAAACAATAAGTTTCAGAGCGTTAAAGGCTTTTACGATATCCTTCCTGAGTTCACGCCCTTATGGCAAAAGCTTGAAGATACTGCCCGCCATGTCTTATCTCAATATGGATACCGCAATATACGTATGCCGATTGTTGAACCAACAGATTTGTTTATTCGTAGTGTAGGTGAGCATACGGATATCGTAGAAAAAGAAATGTACTCTTGGGACGATGCGCTGAATGGCGACCGTCTTACGCTGCGTCCTGAAGGTACTGCTGGTTGTGTACGAGCTGTCGTTGAGCACAGTTTGACTTATAACGGTCCGCAGCGCTTGTGGTATACGGGCCCGATGTTCAGGCACGAGAATGTACAAAAAGGGCGTCAGCGTCAATTTCATCAAATCGGTGTAGAGGCTTTTGGCTTTGATGGCCCAGATGTGGATGCAGAGCAAATTATTTTATTAGCCCGCTTATGGCGTGCTTTGGGAATAGCAGATGTTGAATTGCAACTCAATAGTATTGGTGATGCCGAAGAGCGCGCAGAATTTAGAAAGTCTTTAATTGCGTATTTTGAGCAACATGCTGATTTATTAGATGAGGATGCTAAACGTCGCTTGCATAGTAATCCATTGCGTATTTTGGATAGCAAGAATCCACGTATGCAGGACATGATCGAAGGTGCGCCTAAATTAATAGATTGTTTGGGTGATGAAACCCGCGCGCATTTTGCTGGTCTATGTAAACAGTTGGATGCAGCAGGTATTGAATATAAGCTTAATTCAAGACTTGTTCGTGGGTTAGATTATTACAATCGCACTGTGTTTGAATGGGTGACCACTAAACTTGGTAGCCAAGGTACGATTGCAGGTGGTGGTCGTTACGATAGCTTGGTACAGCGTTTAGGTGGTGAATCAACGCCGGCTTGTGGTTTTGGGATTGGTTTGGAACGTGTATTTTTGTTGATGCAAGAGTATGGCGTTGAAGCTGAATTTAAACCTGATGCATATTTGGTTAACGTTGGTGAATTGGCAGAGGCTCAAGCGGTTGTAATCGCAGAGCAATTAAGAGATGCTGGGTTGTCGGTGATTGTGCATGCAGGTGGCGGTAGCTTTAAATCTCAAATGAAGAAAGCGGATCGCAGCGGTGCAAAATATGCATTGATTTTAGGTGATGATGAAGTGCAAGCGCAGTTAATCGCTGTGAAGCCTATGGTTGGTGGCGGAGAGCAGGTTAAGGCTTCACTATCAGAGACCATTGATATTTTAATAAAGTCTTATTAGTCGGAATCTTATGACGCATTTACTCAACATTGAAAATTTAACGATCGCACCAGTAAATGCGCCGAACCGCAAACTGGTGAATCAAGTTTCTTTTTCTATTGCGCCTGGTAAAACTACTTGTGTGGTTGGTGAGTCTGGTAGCGGAAAGAGTTTAACCGCATTGTCCGTGATGGGGTTATTGTCAGATCAACTTACTCGAGTATCAGGTAAGGTTGAGTTTCAAGGTCGTGATTTAGCAAAATTAAGTGCTGATGAGATGCGTCAAATTCGAGGCCGTCAGATTGGCATGATTTTTCAAGAGCCCATGACATCGCTTAATCCAGTATTAACGATTGGATATCAAATAGGCGAGCCTTTGACAGTCCATCTTGGTTTGAAAGGTGATGCATTAAAAGCGAAAGTTGCTAATTTATTGGAGAAGGTTGGCATTCCTCCACATCGTGCGAATAGCTATCCAGATGAGCTTTCGGGTGGTCAGCGTCAGCGTGTGATGATTGCAATGAGCATTGCTTGCCAGCCTGCAATGCTGATTGCGGACGAACCAACAACTGCTTTGGATGTGACTGTTCAAGCGCAGATTTTGTCATTATTAAATGACTTGAAACAAACCATGAATATGGGGATGCTGCTGATTACGCATGATTTCGGCGTGGTTGCTGATGTTGCTGATCACGTGGTGGTGATGTTTAGGGGTGATATTGTTGAATCTGGCTCAGTTGCTGATGTGCTCGGCAAGCCTCAGCACCCCTACACGAAAGCACTGCTTGATTGTGTACCTGATGCTGAAGGTAAAAAGCCTTTGAAGCCTATTGATTATGCTTGGTTGAATGCTGGGAAGGTTGCTTAAATGGGCGAATTCGTTTTAAAAGCACGCGATTTGAATAAATCTTATCTTCAACGTTCAGGTCGTTTTGGTTTTGGAACGACTAAAGTTAAAGCACTTGATAATGTAAGCTTAGATTTAAAGCATGGGTCAACGTTAGCGGTTGTCGGTGAGTCTGGTAGTGGTAAGTCCACCTTAGCGAGATGTCTGTTACAATTACAACCCTTGGATAGTGGTTCGGTGTTGTTTCAGGGGCGTGATTTGGCAGAGTTGCCAGCGCACGAACTAAGAGAGCAACGTCGTCACTTGCAGATGATTTTTCAGGATCCTTTTGCCTCACTTAATCCACGTATGCGTGTGGATGAAATTGTCGGTGAGGGCTTATTGATTCATCGATTGGGGAATGAAGAAGAGCGACGTGAACGAGTCGTGCAAATGTTGAAGCGTGTTGGGCTATCAGAAGCAGACATGCTTAAATATCCACATGAGTTTTCGGGTGGTCAGCGTCAGCGTATTGGTATTGCGCGTGCGCTAG
>JBEDFH010000088.1:0-4160 GCA_041175265.1 Pseudomonadota bacterium
CTCACTCGTGATTGAGCGTGAGAGCTTGCCGGATTGCCTTGAAATTACAGCTTGGACAGAAGATGGCGAGATCATGGGTGTGCGTCATAAAACCTTGCCAGTGGAAGGTGTGCAATTCCACCCTGAATCTATTTTGACCGAATATGGTCATGAGTTACTCAACAATTTCCTGAAAGCCTATTAATGGTTTTTAAAGACATTCTCAGTCAATTGCTAGCCCGTCAAGATTTGACGGAATCAGCGATGCTGGATGTCATGCGTCAAGTGATGCAAGGCGAACTTACGCCAGCTCAAATTTCTGCGCTATTGGTTGCGCTTCGCGCCAAGGGTGAGACAGTCGAAGAAATCGCCGCCGCCGCGCAAGTCATGCGTGAGCTTTCAACCAAAGTGAATATTCAAGACACTGCACATTTGATTGATACTTGCGGCACCGGCGGTGACGGCATACAGACTTTTAATGTATCCACGGTTTGTGCGTTCGTTGCAGCAGCGGCGGGTGCTAAAGTCGCTAAGCATGGCGGACGATCAGTTTCATCGACTTGTGGCAGTGCGGATGTGCTTGAAGTGCTTGGCGTCAACGTGAATCAAACGCCTGAGCAAGTGGCGGCAACAGTAAACGAAATTGGTATTGGCTTTATGTTTGCGCCTAATCATCACAGTGCCATGAAACACGCCGCACCTGTGCGCCGTGAACTTGGAATTCGCACCCTATTTAATTTGCTTGGCCCGATGACTAATCCTGCGACAGCGCGTCGCCAAGTGATGGGTGTATTTGATCAGTCACTCACCACTAAGCTAGCTCAAGTATTGCAAAAATTAGGTAGCGAGCATGTGCTGGTGGTGCATGGTGCTGATGGCATGGATGAGATTTCATTTACAGGCGATACCTTCGTGGCTGAATTGAAAAGCGGAAAAGTGACTGATTACGTGCTGAATCCAAAGCAATTTGGTTTAGCAACACATGCCTTAAAAGACATTCAAATTCAAAACGCAGAACAATCCAAAGCCATGATATTGGA
Organism: Pseudomonadota bacterium; assembly: GCA_041175265.1. Lineage (GTDB taxonomy): Bacteria > Pseudomonadota > Gammaproteobacteria > Burkholderiales > Methylophilaceae > Methylopumilus_A. Next base: position 1,020 of record JBEDFH010000088.1, read on the forward strand.
CGTGCTCAATAGTAAGCAAGGTGCTGCTAGAGATATCGTGTTAATGAATGCCGGCGCCGCGATTTATGTGGCTGGGATTTCAGATAGTTTGCAAGCCGGCATTGAAAAAGCCGCCGCCGTGATTGATAGTGGCGCGGCATTGGAAAAATTAAATCAGTTAATTGAACGCTCAAATCGAGCCTAGAAAGTATTCGCATGTCATCCGATATCCTTAATAAAATTTTAGCAACAAAGCGTGAAGAGGTTGCTGCGGCTAAAGCGATTAAATCACTCGATGATTTACGTATTGAAGCTTATGACCAGCCTGATCCAAGAGATTTTGTTGGTAATATTTTCAAAAAAGTAGATGCTGATTTACCTGCGGTGATTGCAGAAATCAAAAAAGCGAGTCCATCTAAAGGTGTGATTCGTGAAAACTTTAATCCAGCAGAAATTGCTAAAAGCTATGAAAAAGGTGGCGCCGCTTGTTTGTCAGTGTTGACTGATAAACAGTATTTTCAAGGCTCTCCAGAATATTTAAAACAAGCACGTGCGGCATGTAAATTGCCAGTGTTACGTAAGGATTTCATGATTGATCCTTATCAAGTGTATGAAGCCCGTGCTATGGGTGCGGATTGTATTTTATTGATTGCTGCCGCTTTAGATTTAGAGACCATGCGTCAATTAGAAGAGGTCTCTCATGACTTAGGCATGGCGGTGTTAGTAGAAGTGCATAACGCTGAAGAGCTTGAACAAGCATTGCATTTAGAAACGCCGTTGATTGGTATTAACAACCGTAATCTACGCACTTTTGAAGTGACTTTAGATACCACACTGGAATTGCTCAAGCAGTTGCCTGAAGATCGTTTTGTAGTCACTGAGTCAGGTATATTTACACCAGAAGATGTTGCTTTAATGCGCAGCAATCACGTGCATGCTTTCTTGGTCGGCGAAGCATTTATGCGTCAGCCTGATCCGGGTGCTGAACTTGCGCGCGTATTTGCATCACCAGTTGCAGGTTGTTCAGCTTAACGAGATCTAAGGATTAATGATGGCAAAAGATAATCAACAGTTCTTAGCAATTCGCCCACGCCGTATGCGTAAAGATGAGTTTTCTCGTCGTCTCATGCGTGAAAATGTGTTGACCGCGAATGACCTCATTTATCCGGTCTTTGTGCTAGAAGGCGAAAATCGCACTGAGGAAGTGGCTTCTATGCCGGGTGTGAAGCGCCAAAGCATTGATATCCTTCTAAAGACCGCTGCTGAGTGTGTTGCACTTGGGATTCCAGCGATTGCTTTATTTCCTGTGGTGCCACAAGAATTCAAAAGTTTAGATGCTAAAGAGGCTTTCAATCCAAATGGCTTGGTGCCACGTACGGTCAAAGCACTCAAGTCAGCTTTTCCTGATTTAGGTGTGATTACTGATGTTGCTTTAGATCCATATACGACACATGGTCAAGATGGTTTGATTGATGCTACAGGTTATGTGCTTAACGATGAAACCGTTGAAGTGCTTGTGAAGCAAGCCTTATGTCATGCAGCAGCAGGCGCTGATGTCGTCGCGCCTTCCGATATGATGGACGGACGGATTGGCGCGATTCGTGATGCACTTGAAGAGCATGGCTTTATTTATACCCGTATTTTGGCTTATTCGGCGAAGTATGCCTCAGCGTTTTACGGCCCATTCCGTGATGCAGTGGGTTCATCAGCTAATTTAGGTAAAGGCAATAAATACAATTACCAAATGGACCCAGCCAATTCAGATGAAGCGATTAAAGAAGTTGCGCTAGATATCGAAGAGGGTGCTGATATGGTCATGGTCAAACCTGGAATGCCATATTTGGATATCGTGCGCCGCGTCAAGGAAGAATTTGGCGTGCCAACGTATGCTTATCATGTGAGTGGTGAGTATGCGATGTTGAAAGCTGCCGCGCAAAATGGCTGGTTGGATGAGAAAGCCTGTGTGCTAGAAGCGATGCTTGGATTCAAGCGTGCGGGCGCTGATGGTATTTTGACTTATTATGCGATGGACATCGCACGTTGGTTAAAAGCTTAAATTTCAGCAAGTAAGGCTTGTAGTCCAGCAGCATCGATTCGATCGGCATTACCTCCTGAAGCAGGGTGCTTGGTTGAAAACCGAATATCGTCAAATTCAAATACGCTTAGCTTGATAAAACCGTTTGGGCCTTCGAGCGTAAACATCGGCACTTTCATACGATCTCCACCCTTTTTCTCACCTGATTTTCGGTCACGCACGCGATAAGACTTATCATGACTATCGTAAGGGATTTGCTGATTCAGCAAAAAAATTTCAACATCTTTAGCACTATCAGCAAATAAATGGATATGCGTTTCTGCATATTGTCCGGCAGTGCCATCGAGCACGCTGCCGGTGAGATGTGGATTAAAGCGCTCAAAAATTTGCATGGTGGCTAAAGCATCTTCACGCAATTGGCGCAGCGCTTGAGGCTGATCATCGCTATTGTAAATCTCATGATATAAGCGAATCTCTTCTTCGATTTCTGCATTCGATGGCAAGCAATTCGCATCAACCACGCCCAACTGACGTCCCGCTTTCTTCTTAGCATAGCCATAATCAGAAATGCCATCCTCGGCCATCATACGCGCAGCTTGTTGCGCCACAAGCTGCCGCAATTGGAATTGTCTGCTACCTTCTTTTGCCATTGAAAGCGCCTAATATAACTGGTCGGATTCAGTAGGATCAGCAACGGCAGCGTTGGCTTTAGGCCCGCTATTCTTGGCACCCTTTTCAGGCGGTGGGTATTCACTATAAAAATATTCGTAAATACCACCTTCGTCATCAGAGGCTTGTTGACCTGTCACGATGTTGACCTTGTGTGACTCAACGCCATCGGGAACGGGCAATTGAACTTCTGGTGTATTTTGCAAAGCTGTCGCCATATATTTAATCCAAATAGGGAGCGCTGCTGAGCCACCAGTCTCATTGCCACCTAAGGATTGTGGCTTATCAAACCCAACCCAAACGACGGCCACTTGTTTTGGGTTAAACCCAGCGAACCAAGCATCAATATGGTTATTCGTGGTGCCTGTTTTACCAGCTAAATCATTACGTCCTAATTGACGTGCTTTTGCCGCGGTACCGATACGAGTCACGTCTTCCATCATGGACGTCATCAGGTA
>JBEDFH010000089.1:0-4143 GCA_041175265.1 Pseudomonadota bacterium
GCTGTTCTTCTGGGTGTATCGTTTCAGGATCGAAAGACACTTTGACTAAAACACCATCCGAGCCTTCTGTGAAATTCACACTCACTTTGCGTTCATCAAATACATATTCAATCAGTTGATGAGGTATTAGCTTGGTATATTCACCAGCAAAGTCAAAACCAAATGATCCATCCTTAGCTTCCATTCTTGAACAGAATTTGCCGCCTACTCGGAGATCAACTTCTGCATGTGTTGTATGCCAATCAGCTGAAGCAGCATTCCATGCTTTGATGTCATCTGGGGATGTATAAGCTTGCCATACCTCTGCAATGGGAGCAGCGATGGTTGTAGTAACAATTATTTTCATGATTCGAGCTTGAGAGTAAATCGAGGTAGCTAATTATAGTTTGAGCTAAGTCATTTGAATAATGGTCTTACCTTTTGCGTTTCCTAATTCTGCATAAGCAAGTGCATCAGCAATAGCAGAAAATGAAAAGATTCGATCAATAACTGGACGAATGTTGCCTTGTTCAATTAATTGGGTAATTTTCGATAGTTGATCGCCATTAGCTCGCATAAAAAGAAATACGTAATTTATTCCTCGCTGTTCGGCTTTCTTTCTAATGCCATAGCTAATTAATTTTATGACTTGCTTTACGATCCAATTAAGACCAATTTCATCCGCAAAAGCTGGTGTTGGTGGGCCAGAAATTGAAACAAGAATTCCACCGCGCTTTAAAATTTTTAAAGATTGGATTAATTCTTGATTGCCTAAGCTATTTAATACGACATCGTAGTCGCTTAACTCAGCTGTAATGTCTTGCGTTTTATAATCAATGACAACATCTGCGCCTAACGCTTTAACCCACTCCACATTAGATGTGCTAGTGGTGGTTGCCACAAATGCGCCTAGATGTTTGGCTATTTGTATGGCGACCGAACCTACGCCACCTGATCCAGCTTGTATAAAAATGCGTTGACCAGGTTTTACTTTTGCTACATCTACTAATGCCTGCCAAGCGGTTAATGCTGCGAGTGGAATAGCAGCAGCTTGTTGCATGGATAGATTAGATGGTTTGATAGCAGCATCAGACTGATTGATTGCAATATATTCTGCAAAAGTTCCTATGCGATCTTTATTAGGACGAGCATAAACTTCATCGCCAACTTTGAATCTCGAGACATGACTTCCTGTACGTACTACAGTGCCAGCAGCATCATTACCTAAGATCAGGGGAAGTTCATAAGGCAAAATCAATTTAAATTCACCACTTCGAATCTTTAAGTCTAATGGGTTAATGCTGGCAGCATGAACTTGAATCAAGATATCTTCTTCGCCAAGTTTTGGTTCAGGCACATCGGCGATATGACCCATTTCTTTTTTGCCGTAGCGGTTAATTACAAATGCCTTCATACAGTCAATTCTTTCTAGTAATTGTAAAGCCCTCGATAGTGCTATCGAGGGCTTAGCTTAATTCGATGTTTAGTCTTAATCGAATTAAGATTTATTGAATTAAGCCACACGCTATTCTTGGTCCTGAGTTGCCTGCTGGTTGAGATTTATAATCATCTGGGTCACGATGAACAACAACAGATCTTCCTAGAATGCCAGAAGGTCCATTGTCATAAGTAAAGCCACTCAACTTTGCTGAATATATTGCATTACCTTTAGCATCTGATTTTATGTTGGGCATGTCACCAGCATGATTTGATCCGCTTCCTGGCATGCCGTGTGACTTTGTGTGTGGATTAAAGTGTCCGCCCGCACTGGTTGCGTCGAGAGCAGAGCAGTCCCCTTTTTCATGCACATGGAATCCTTGTTCTGCATTAGGCTTTAATCCAGAAAAATTACCAGTCACTAAAACATCGTCCCCCTGCCAGGCAAAATGAACAGTACCTTTTACATTCGATCCTGAACGTGATTCTAGATTGGCAGATGCTTTATGCCCCGCTACATGCTCAATTGTTTGACAAGCTACTAAAGACATCATAGCGAGCACACTCATACTTAACAGAACAGCTTTAGTCATTACTTGTCTCCCTTTATTTAAAGTACACCACATTTGAGTTTGCTAGATTTTTGCACAATCTTTCACGGTAAGCAGTATAAAGACCATGTTCATATTACTTTCGTTCTTTTCTCACGAAGATATCATGTAAAAAAGCCCTCGTTATCGTAAACGAGGGCTTTGAGTGTATCGCTGTTCACAACTAGTCTAAGAGCATGCATCCTAAATTGTTCATCTCACAGCGAATAGATTAAACAATGTAGCTTATTCTGCGCCTGCCTTTTCTTGATCTCTACGATACCTTAGTGATGAAACAACTGAGGCCACAATAAAGGCTATGCCGATTAGGCCAGTGATGATTTCTGGAACGTGGAATTTCATGGTGATGAACATGATTAGAGCGAGAATACCGATCGCGTAATGTGCGCCATGTTCTAAATAGACGTATTCATCTAGTGTGCCCTGCTTTACTAAGAACACTGTTATCGATCGCACAAACACCGCCCCGATAGCAAGCCCAAGCATGATGATCACGACATCATTGGTGATTGCAAAGGCACCGATCACGCCATCAAAAGAGAAAGAAGCATCTAATACTTCTAGATACAAAAAGCCGCCGATGCTTCCTGTTTTGACGGCCTTAGCAACATCGCTATCACCAGATTCTTCTTTTTCCAGCATGTTTCCAAGAATATCTACGCCTACATAAACAATAATGCCCCAGACGCCTGCGGTCAGTACGGGAAGATGATTGTTTGGCTCAGCAAGCGCCAAACTTGCTAGTACTACTGATAAAGCAATGAAGATAGGCATTGCTTGAATCTTGCCGTAACTAGCTAACTTCTTTTCGAAGTGGCCAGCCCAATGCAATTCCTTTTCTTCATCAAACAGGAAATTCAAGAACACCAGTAAAAGAAAAACGCCGCCAAAGGCAGCTACTTCATCATGATGTTTTGTTAGGTAAAAAGAAAATTGGCGCGGATCATGAATTGCGAGATTCCAGACTTCAGCAGCGCCTAGATCGGCAGTTTGCGCGACTATGACTAGTGGGAAAAGTAAACGCATACCCACCACGGCCACCAGAATGCCAACTGTGAGAAACAGCTTTTGCCAGAATTCATTCCAGTGCTTTAGTACCGCAGCATTCACAACCGCATTATCGAAGGAGAGTGAGACTTCAAGTAAACCCAAGATTAGCGCAATACCAAAACCGGTCAATGCGGCTTCAGTACCCCCATGTTCATACCCCCACCAAGTCGCTAGCCCGAGACAGGCCAACGCAAAAATAATTGAGCCACTAAAGTGCCGCAAAATATGCCTCCGATATGATGGTTTTTGTATGTTGAATCTTCATTGGGTTTTCCTTTGGATAGAAGATTGGTTAGAGAGGCTGCATTTCACATACAAAAAGGTGATGCAGTTCAGTCTTGGCGAATTATCTCAATATTTCTGCCAGAGCGTGTAGGCCCGAATCGGAATCAAGTTGGCTGATCCTAACATGTTAAATTAGCGGTTATTTTTAACTGGAGGCAACTTATGTTTGCAGAATTAATCGATAAAGTTATTGCGGAATACAAGGCTGATCCAAGAAATAAAATCTTTATTGATGAAGATACTTTATTGGCAGCGGCAAGAGAAGAATCCGGCAATGAAGTCTCGACTGAACAATTGCGAAGTGCGATAAATAATTTTCTGACAGGCGATATGGGGGATGATGATTACTCCATTTATGACGGTGCTATTTATGCATGTGCGGTTGCCTCGAATAACTGCTTCGGCAATCCAGAGGAGCATGAGGATGATGACGATTACAGCGTAGATTATGAAATAGATTGGATAGAAAATGACGATGGTTCGTTTTGCGCGGAGATTCGTCCAGCTTAATAAAATTTCTATCCAATAGAAAAACCACCCTTAGGTGGTTTCTGTATCTTGGTAATCCGTAGCTGAATCGAGCCGGTCAGATTAGATTTATTTGTAAAAAACTGTCTTAATAAATACTGCGATTGCTTGGTCTTATTTACAACTCGCTTTCAACAACACTTCTTCCTTGCTACCTGATTCTGGAGTGGTCCACGTCCATGCTCCTTTGCTGAAATACACAACCAAATCACTTGCCATCCCACCTTTATACCAAGTGTGTCCCATCTCACGG
>JBEDFH010000090.1:0-5205 GCA_041175265.1 Pseudomonadota bacterium
ACGCTGAACCGGCCTAACTTCCCCAGCCAATCCAACCTCACCAAAAACTATAAGTTTATTGTTTAATGCTTTGTTTTTTAATGAAGAAACGATGGATAAAAGCACTGCCAAATCGACTGCCGGCTCACTAATTTTGACGCCGCCAACAGCATTAACAAAAACATCCTGATCAAAGCATGCAACACCAGCATGACGATGTAAAACTGCCAACAACATCGCCAATCTATTTTGCTCCAGACCGACGCATAAACGTTTAGGATTCGGGGCATGTGCTTCATCAACTAAGGCCTGCACTTCGACCAACAATGGACGCGTTCCTTCTTGCGTCACCGTAATGCAAGAGCCAGCAACTTCTTCAGCATGATGCGAAAGAAATAAAGCAGATGGGTTACTTACTTCACGCAAGCCCTTTTCTGTCATGGCAAACACACCCAACTCGTTCACCGCACCAAAACGATTTTTAAACGCACGAATTAATCTAAAACTAGAATTCGGATCGCCCTCAAAATACAAAACGGTATCAACGATATGCTCAAGTACACGGGGACCTGCTAAAGAACCCTCTTTCGTCACATGCCCCACCAAAATAACACTAATCCCTAACTGCTTAGCTGCGCGAGTTAACTGCGCTGAACATTCGCGCACCTGTGCAACAGAACCAGGAGCTGATTGCAATGCCTCAGAATAAACTGTTTGTATCGAATCAATAACCGCAACATCAGGCCGATGAGTCTGTAATGTCGCTACAATTTTCTCGAGATTAATTTCAGCCAATAAATCCAGCGAAGATGCATCTAAACCTAAGCGCTTAGCTCGCATTGCAATCTGCTGCGCCGACTCTTCACCGCTGATATAGAGCGTTTTACTTTTATCACCCAAATGACAAAGCGTTTGTAACAACAAAGTGGATTTGCCGATGCCTGGGTCACCACCAATCAGGACAACGCCACCAGGTACCAAGCCACCGCCAAGCACACGGTCGAATTCAGCAATACCAGTTGCTTGTCTTGGCGTCTCTGCCGCCTCAACCTCTTTCAATTTCTGGATGGTACTGGCTTCAGCCAACGGCGCAAAACGACTAGCACTTGATGTTTCAGCAATCGTTTCAACTAAGGTATTCCAAGCCATACAGCTTGGACACTGCCCCTGCCACTTAGGAGAAAGAGCCACATTCAGTACAGGTGTATTGAGTTTTGAGTTTTGCCATCTAGCCAACGACTTTCATAGGAACGCGCGGAGCGACTGCGCATAGCAATTCATAGCCAATCGTTCCAGCAGACTCTGCAACAGCGTCAACAGGTACTTGATTGCCCCATAACTCCACCGATGACCCTATCGTCGCGTCAGGCAGTTCACTTAAATCAACAAATAACATATCCATAGAAACTCGACCTAAGGTCTGCGTCATTAAGCCGTCAACGGCAATTGGCGTGCCATTAGGCGCATGCCTTGGATAGCCATCGGCATAACCACAAGCAACAATACCAATACGCATTTTCTTATCTGCGGTAAAACGTCCGCCATACCCAATACTCTCGCCTATTTCTAAGGCTTGTGTCGCAATAATTTGACTTGTGAAAGTCATGGCAGCCCGCAATCCGAAACTAGCGGCTGATTGACCAGCAATAGGTGTTGCGCCATAAAGCATAATCCCTGGCCGAACCCAATCAAGATGAGTTTCAGAGAAACGCAATATAGACGCAGAATTTGCAACAGATTTTGGATAGGACTTATCCTCAATGACGCGGTTGAATAAAGCAAAAGGAACAGAAATGCCTTGGGCTTCATCAGCAGTTGCAAAATGGGTCATTAAAGTAATGTCTTTGACTTGCTTGCATTGAGCCAAACGAGATAAAGTTGATTCAAATACCTCTGGCTTAAAACCCAAACGATTCATCCCTGTATTCATTTTCAGATAAACAGAAATTGATTCAATATGAGTGTCTTCAAGCATTTCTATTTGTGCATCACAATGCACAACGATGCTGATATTTTGGTTGCTAACCACCAATAATTCGTCTACTGAAAATACACCCTCTAACAACAGGATTTCTTGCTGGTATCCCGCATTACGCAAAGCTAATGCTTCATCCAATCCCAAAACTGCGAAAGCATCAGCCGCTGCCAAGCCTTTGGCGGCGTTAAGCAATCCATGACCGTAACCATTAGCCTTAACAACTGCCATCACCTTAGATGGTTTAGCCGTGGCTTTTACAACACTTAGATTGTGATTAAGTGCACTGCGATCAATAGTGGCTTGAATTGGACGCATGAATTAATAATCATCACCCATGTGAGCGTTACCAGAAACGAAGTTTTCAAATCTAGTATGTTGACCTAAGAAAGTCAGACGTACACGGCCAATAGGGCCATTACGTTGTTTAGCGATAATAATCTCTGCTGTACCCTTATCTTCAGAATCAGGGTTGTAAACCTCATCACGATAAATAAATAAGATCAAATCGGCATCTTGCTCAATCGCGCCAGACTCACGCAAATCGGACATTACAGGGCGTTTATCTGGGCGCTGCTCAACACTTCGGTTTAGCTGTGACAATGCAACAACTGGCACATCAAGCTCTTTAGCAAGCGATTTAAGTGATCGGGATATTTCAGAAATCTCAGTTGCACGATTTTCGCTAGCACGGCCAGATGTACCCGCCATTAACTGCAAATAATCGACAACAATCAAACCTAACTTGCCACATTGACGATGCAATCGGCGTGCACGAGCACGAACGTCAAATGAACTAAGGCCTGCACCTTCGTCAATATAAATAGGTGCATCATTCAGCTTACCAAGTGCAGTAGTCAGACGCACCCAATCATCGTCTTCCAAATTACCGTTTCGCATACGATGTTGATCCAAGCGACCTACAGAACCAATCATACGAGTGGCTAACTGTGTCGCGCCCATCTCCATTGAGAAAACAGCGACCGGTAGTTTAGTGTCCAAAGCCACATTCTCAGCAATATTCAGTGAAAATGCTGTTTTACCCATTGATGGTCGACCAGCAACAATAATCAAATCACCAGGCTGGAAGCCAGACGTACGTTCATCCAGATCATCAAATCCAGTTGGCACCCCAGTGACAGCACCTTGATTTTCACGTTGATATAAGTAATCGATACGATCAGCCACTGCAGGCAATAAGGACTTCATATCAACAAAGCCCTGTGAACTTCGATTGCCACTCTCTGCAATCTGGAAAATCTTAGCCTCAGCTTCATCAAGTAATTGCTGAGCATCCCTACCTTGAGGACTGTAGGCGCTTTCAGCAATACCTGAGCCAACTTCGACCAACTTACGCATAATCGAACGCTCACGCACAATTTCAGCGTAACGACGAATATTAGCGGCAGTTGGGGTATTTTGGGCTAAAGCACCTAAATAGGCAATTCCTCCAACACTTGAAAGTTCAGCGCTATTTTCTAAGGATTCAGCAACGGTAACAATATCAGCCGGACGGCTTTGTTCGATGAGTTTGCAAATGTGGTGATAAATCAGTCTATGGTCATGACGATAAAAATCAACCTCGCTTAATACATCAGCGATTTTATCTAGCGCTTCGTTTTCAAGCAGCAAGCCTCCAAGTACAGACTGTTCAGCCTCTACAGAATTAGGTGGGAGTTTTAATGAATCTAAGGTTTCGTCAGCCATACGCAATTATAAACTGAAACAGCGATCGATTAATGAGTACATAAAAACAAAAAGGGCTACCGAAGTAGCCCTTTTAAATATCAAGCAATTAGCTAAATATTATGCTTCGCCCAATACTGAAACAGTGATTTCAACTACTACGTCATGGTGCAATGCAATACTTACTGGATGGTCACCAACAGCCTTTAATGGGCCATTTGGTAAACGCACTTCAGATTTAGCCACTTCAAAACCAGCTGCAGTCAATGCTTCAGCGATATCACCGTTACCAACTGAACCAAATAAACGACCGTCAACACCAGCTTTTTGAGTTACTTGCAATAAATAACCCGCTAACTTCTCACCGCGTTTAGTTGCTGCAGCTAATAAATCAGCTTGTTGTTTCTCAAGAATTGCGCGACGTGCTGCGAATTCAGCAATATTGCTTTCAGTTGCACGTTTAGCTTTACCTTGTGGAATTAAGAAGTTACGACCGTAACCATCTTTAACTTTAACGATATCACCAAGGTTACCCAAGTTCACTACTTTTTCTAATAAGATAATTTGCATGGTTTTCCCCTTAGTGCTTGTCAGTGTAAGGTAACAACGCTAAGAAGCGTGCGCGCTTAACAGCTGAAGTCAACTGACGTTGGTATTTTGCTTTTGTACCAGTAATACGTGCAGGAATAATCTTGCCGTTTTCTGTAATGAAATCTTTTAATAGATCTACATCTTTATAATCTACTTCTTTAATGCCCTCTGCTGAAAAACGGCAGTAGCGGCGGCGTTTGAACATATCACGTGCCATGTTAGTAATCCTTATCAATAATTTAATGTATTAATGTGCAATACCAGCTGTGTGCTTTTTAAGCTACGTTTTGCAATAAAGCCTGTCACGTTTAGATGTGTGCCGACTTTAATGTGTTGTGATTTTTCTGCTAACTCACCCATGAGCATGGCATTAACTTCACATTCCACTTTACGCTGCATTCCTGCCTCAACTTGATCAGACAGATGCCGCAAAACAAAACTTAACAACGGTATTCCTGCTGGTGTATAGCGTAGCGTTTCAATTTGAACCACTTCGCCGCTTATCACTAATTGATTAGTCACCAGCGGTTGCAACTCACTTAAGCTGAAGCTTCCTCAGTTGCTGCAGCGCCTTCTTCTTTACCCAATACTGATTTAGATTTCTCTTCTTTCATCATTGGAGATGGTGCAATCACAGCTTCTTTAGTTGCCATTGTTAAATGGCGCAACACTGCATCATTAAATTTGAATGCGTGCTCAAGTTCGTCTAAAACGAATTGATTACATTCAATATTCATTAGCACGTAATGCGCTTTGTGGATTTTTTGGATTGGGTAAGCCAATTGACGACGACCCCAATCTTCAAGACGATGCATTGCACCGCCATTTGAAGTAACAAGTGCGCGATAACGCTCGATCATCGCAGGTACTTGCTCGCTTTGGTCCGGATGGACGATAAATACTACTTCATAATGCCGCATGTAAACTCCTTTTGGATTAAAAGGCTCCTGCACAGCGAAACAGTGAGCCAAGGT
>JBEDFH010000091.1:0-4132 GCA_041175265.1 Pseudomonadota bacterium
CATGCACGTAGCGATTTAATAGAGTCGATGCAAAATAACTTGGGCAAGGTTACAAAGCTCAATGAGGAAACAGCAAGCACACTTAAACAAGTCGCAGAATTAAAAAATCAACAAGAAGCAGCACGTCAGAATTTAGAAAAAGAAAAAGAAAATAAAGCAAAAGTGCTAGAGACACTTTCATCGAAAATCGATGCTCAGCGCAATGAAATTAGTAAACTGAAACGTGATGAGAAAAATCTATCAAATTTAGTTGAGAGACTCGCAAAAGCTGCACAAACCAAAGCAATACCAAAGAAATCACCTGCATCAACCAGCAAATCCGATCAGTCTTCTGCGGCAACTCGCACCGAAGAGAAAGTGACTAGTCAACCAATCACTGTTGCTAAGAACGAAACGCTACCAAGTGCTGGATTCGATGGCGGTGACTTTTCAGCACTTCGTGGCAAACTCCATCTACCCGTGAGGGGCGAAATTAGCAATCGGTTTGGTGCATCGCGTGAAGATACTGGCGTCACTTGGAAAGGTTTATTTATTCGCTCGCCAGAAGGTAGCGAAGTGAAATCGATTGCGAACGGAAAGATTGTGTTTGCTGATTGGATGCGCGGCTTTGGCAATTTACTCATTATCGATCACGGGGATGGTTACATGAGTTTGTATGGCAATAACCAAGCACTACTCAGAAAAATGGGGGATACCGTCAAGGCCGGAGATACGATTGCTTCTGTAGGCAACAGCGGTGGAAATGAAACTGCTGGCTTGTATTATGAACTACGCAAACAAAGTAAACCTTTTGACCCAATGAGCTGGAGTGTCGCGCGCTAACTTAGGCTAGTGCTTTTGCAACCTCACGCACTAGCGAAGGCCCGCGATAAATTAGACCGCTATAAACTTGTACCAAACTAGCGCCTGCTTCAATTTTCTCGATTGCATCAGCGCCGCTCATAATTCCACCCACACCAATAATTGGCAATTCTCCTGCCAATTGATTAGCAAGATGACGAATCACTTGGCTAGATTTATCTCGCACAGGGGCGCCAGACAAACCGCCAGTTTCAGGACCATTCTTCATGCCCTCAACACCCTCACGTGATAGCGTTGTATTGGTTGCAATCACAGCATCAAATTGATGTTCTTTTAACAAATCTGCGATTTCAATAATCTGATCATATTCCAGATCCGGCGCAATTTTCAGCGCAATCGGTACATATTTACGATGCTTTTGGGTCAATGCAGTTTGCTCTGCCTTTAAGGTTCCTAACAAGGCATTTAAAGCTTCTTTCTCTTGTAACTGCCTTAAGTTTTTAGTGTTAGGTGAAGAAATATTGACCGTAATGTAACTTGCATAACGGTAAACTTTACGCATGCAAATCAAATAATCATCAACTGCACGTTCATTCGGGGTGTCAAAATTCTTACCTATATTAATACCAAGTATGCCTCGATATTTCGAGGCTTTGACATTCTGAATGAGTTGGTCGACACCTAGATTATTAAATCCAAAACGATTAATAATTCCTTGAGCTTCTTTCACTCTAAATAATCTGGGCTTTGGATTTCCAGGCTGTGGTCGCGGCGTTACAGTACCCACTTCAATAAAACCGAAACCTAAGGCAGCCATTCCATCAATGAACGCACCATTTTTATCCAATCCTGCAGCAAGCCCTACTGCATTAGGGAAAGTCAGTCCCATGACCTGACGGGGCGTGCCATGCACAGGCTTATATAAGTGACTGAGCAAACTCATCCGCTCAGCAAACTTCAAGCTCTTTAGAGTTAGATCGTGTGCATATTCAGCATCAAGCTGGAATAAAAATGGCTTTATGAGTGCGTAAGTATTCATGAAATCGATTCTGATTTAGACAGTTAATTCATTTAAATTCTAAGTCTTATCAATCGCACTCATGAACAATAATTTGCTCAGAAAGTCGTATCATTCTCTCAACAGGTGTCACCCAAACAATACCGTCACCGACCTGCCCAGTATGACCAACTTCTACCAAAATTTGCAGGGCGCCTTCAACTAAGTCCTCGGGCAACACCATTTCCACCCTCACCTTAGGGCTATAATCCGTTAGCTCTTCAATAATTCCCTGGGAAGGTTTAGCGCAATGCGGGCCACAACCTTCAACTTTAGAGACCGTCATACCTGGAAAGCTTTTAATATTTCTAAAAGCTGAGCGTACTTTAGCTAACCGACTAGGCTGTATAACAGCTTTAATTTCTTTCATCATTTTAAAAGCTTCCTCAAATTAGGCTTCAACTCTTTTTTCTTCAAATTTACGATACAAGGTTGGGACTACGACCAAAGTCAGCAAAGTAGATGTAATCAAACCACCAATCACAACGATCGCTAATGGACGCTGAATTTCAGAACCTGGGCCTGTAGCGAACAAGAACGGAACCAAGCCCAGCATAGCCACCGTTGCTGTCATCATCACAGGCCTGAACCGTTGCTGACAACCTTGTACAATGGCCTCCAATTGTGTCTTACCTTCATCACGTAAATGGCGAATGTAAGAAACAAGCACTACCCCATTTAATACAGCGATCCCCCACAATGCAATGAATCCAACTGAAGCCGGAACAGATAAATATTCGCCTGTGATAAATAAGGCAAAAATACCACCTATTGACGCAAAAGGAAGCACCATGATGATTAGCGTTGCATAACGTACTGAGTTAAACAATAAAAACAGTAAGAAAAATATCGCAGCGATTGTAATTGGAATAATGACTGACAAATGGTGTAATGCTCGCTGCATATTTTGGAACTGACCACCATATTCTAAGTAATACCCATCAGGCAGTTTAAGCTTATCATCCAGAACGGTTTGCAATTCAGCGACGAAGCCTCCCAAATCCCGGTCCTTCACATTAACGCCAACTACAATTCGTCGTTTTGCGAGTTCTCGACTGATCTGTGCAGGACCGTCTTTAACTTCAATACGAGCAAGATCTTTAAGTTTTACACGACTACCATTCGGCGATGTTAATAAAATATCGCCAATGGCTTCCACGTTATTACGAAAGCTTTCAGGGTAACGAACAGCGGCACTAAATCGACGTTGACCTTCAAACACTTCTGTTGCGACCTTACCACCTATCGCAGTTTCAATCACGTCATGTACATCAGCAGCGTTAATTCCCTGACGTGCAATGGCGTGCCTATCAATCGTAATATTGAGATATTGCTGTCCTGAAACTTTTTCAACTCGCATATCAACAGCTCCTTGAATGCCACTTGCAAGCCTTGAAATTTCATCAGCTTTAGCTTTTAGAACGGCCATGTCTTCACCAAATACTTTTACTGCAACATCAGAACGCACACCACTT
This sequence comes from Pseudomonadota bacterium, assembly GCA_041175265.1. Taxonomy (GTDB): domain Bacteria; phylum Pseudomonadota; class Gammaproteobacteria; order Burkholderiales; family Methylophilaceae; genus Methylopumilus_A. The sequence goes on from JBEDFH010000091.1 coordinate 3,334, forward strand.
AACAACTCTGCTACCCGCGCTGCAATTGGTTGCGCCATCACAACTTGAACACCTGGCAAAACCTTAAGTGCTTTTTGAATTTGAGCGCCAATATCATCTTGCGTCCAACCTTTAGGCCATTCATTTCTTGGTTTCAAACTTACAATCGGCTGGGACTCATTCTGACTTTGCGGATCAGCAGGACTCTCGCCTCGACCAAGTGCTGAGACCACTGATTTCACTCCAGGCAATTTGGATATAATTTTTGCTGCCTCGTTTTCCATTTTAATAGACTCATCAATAGAAATATTTGGCACCCGAATTATATTAGGAACAATAGAACCCTCCTTCATTTCAGGAATGAAAGATGTCCCCAACAAAGGCAAGATTAACAAGGCTACTAAAAAAACGCCAACAGCAGTCATGATGGTTCTTTTCTCGTTCAATAATGCCAAATTAAGTAGCTTCAAATATGGCTTCTTAATTGCTTGAATCATACGTGTATCTTCACCACTACCGCCCTTGAGAATATAAGAACACATCACTGGCGAAAGCGTGAGCGAAAGAACTAGAGAAACGAACAATGCAATCGCAATCGTCATCGCAAGTGGACCAAACATTTTGCCTTCCATGCCCTCAAGCGTCATCAATGGCAAGAACACTAAAATAATAATACCTACACCAAACAGCACTGGGGTTCCGACTTCCGTTGCAGCCTCTAGAACAACACGAATCTTGCTTTCGCCTGGTCGATGTCCTAGTTGGTGAAAAGCATTTTCAACAACAACAACGGATCCATCCACCATCAAACCAATCGCAA
>JBEDFH010000091.1:4152-5049 GCA_041175265.1 Pseudomonadota bacterium
AATTGCTAGACCACCCAATGACATTAAATTAGCAGAGATTACAAAATGGTTCATGGCCATAAAAGTAATCAACGGGGTTAGGATTAAAGTACCTACAACAATCAAACTAGATCGAACGTCACCCAAAAATAAAAACAGGATAACAATAACTAAAATAATACCTTCGATTAACACCTTAACCACTGTATAAAGTGCAGCATCCACCAACTCACTTCGATCGTAGAAAGGGGTGATCTGCAACCCGCCTGGTAGTATTCCTTTAACATTCACCTCATCTACACGAGCTTTAATACGACTCACAACCTCTTTCGCATTACCACCCTTAATCATCATGACAACACCACCTACAGATTCAGTATCGCCATTTTTAAGCAAGGCACCAACGCGAACCTCACTGCCTAATTTAACTTCGGCAACATCGCGCATATAAACAGGCACGCCGTTTCGTTCTTTAAGCACAATATTTTCAATATCAGCCAGGCCTTGAATTAAGCCTACACCACGGATTAAGTATTGCTCTGCGTAATGCGGCAAAACACCACCACCACTATTTGCATTATTTCTTGCTAGCGCTGCATAAATATCATTTAATTTGAGGCCGTAATAGTTCATACGATCGGGATTGACCAAGGCTTGATATTGCTTAACATATCCACCTTGAGAGTTAATTTCAGCGACCCCTGGAATACTTCTTAACAAAGGCCTTACAATCCAGTCCTGGATAGCACGCCTTTCTGTTAACTCTGCTTGAGTTAAAGTTTTGGTTCCATCTGTTTTCTTATCTAAAGTATATTGATAAATTTCCCCTAAACCCGTTGATACAGGGCCTAAAATCGGAGTCACGCCTTGCGGCATTCTCTCAGCGACTTCCATCAGCCTTTCCATTACTAACTGACG
>JBEDFH010000092.1:0-4047 GCA_041175265.1 Pseudomonadota bacterium
GGCATCTGCCTACGTAAGCGTTGGCTACCTGGCCCACACCAGCTATGACCAGATTGGTTCGAGCTTGAAGTATGGCGGGCTGGTTTTTGTAGGCGTAATCGTGGTGTTCGTGACCATAATTCACTTTGCTAAGAAGCGTCGACTATGTTCTAATTCTCTCGTGAATACAGTCTTCAAAAAAATCGTTATCGTCGGCAAATACATGAACAAGTCTGCTTTGCAACTTATGCGAAAAGATTTGTTCGATTTAGCTCATCATCTTGCAAGTCAGCATTATCAAGTTCTAATTGAGAAAAACACTGCGCATCATGCTGGCTTGACTGAGTATCCTGTTGTTGGATTAGATGACATTGACGACGCTATTGATTTGGCGATTGTCATGGGCGGCGACGGCACGATGTTGAGTGTTGCTAGGAGATTAGCTAAAGCGCATGTGCCTTTGATTGGCATTAATCGAGGTCGTTTCGGGTTCTTAACAGATGTGCGCGCTGAAGATATGTTGGTACAAATTGATCGTATTTTGGCGGGTGACTATATTCAAGAATCTCGTATGCTTTTGTCGGCAGAAGTAACGCGTCAAAATAAAGTCGTGTTTTCCAGCTGTGCACTTAATGATGTCGTCATTAAAAGTGGTGTAAGGCTAATTGAGCTTGAAGTCAACATCGATGGAAAATTTGTATATAAGCAAAGAAGCGATGGTTTGATTGTGAGCACTCCCACTGGAACAACGGCGTATGCATTGTCTGCCGGCGGTCCTATTTTGCATGCTAATTTGGAAGCGATTTCTTTAGTGCCTATTAGCCCTCATACTTTAAGTAATCGGCCTATTGCAGTTAGCAGCTCGAGTCAAATTGAAGTTGTACTTGTGCAATTTGATGAAGCGCAACTAAGTTGTGATGGTCAATCACAAGTTGAGCTTCAGGTGGGTGATAAAATTAATATTCTGCGTGCTGAAGATGCTATTTCTCTCTTACATCCAAGCGACTATTGTTATTTCGACAGACTTCGCAATAAGCTTAACTGGAGCTAAGACCTAGTAAGGCCAATATTATGCTGCAGAGTCTATCTATTCGTGATTTTGTCATTGTCGATACGCTCGACATCGAGTTCTCTAAGGGTTTCACTGTCCTTACTGGTGAAACTGGAGCCGGTAAGTCAATTCTTATTGATGCATTATCTCTAGCGATTGGCGCTCGAGGTGAGGGCGGTATCACAAGGGCAGGAGCCGAAAAGGCTGAAATTATTGCTAGCTTCTATATTGCTCAGCTACCTCCACTTAAAGCGTGGTTGCAACAAAATGAGCTTCCTAATGGCGATGATGAATTGTTGTGCCGTCGAGTTATCTACGCTGATGGCAGGTCGCGTGCTTTTATTAATGGTCAAGCGGCAACTATTCAGCAGCTGAGGGAGGCTGGGGAGTTTTTGGTTGATATTTATAGCCAAAATGCACATCACTCATTACTTAAACTGAATACTCAAAAAGATATTTTTGATGCTTATTGTGGTTTGACAGATTTGGCTGCCCAAACAGCGTTGCAATATAAGGCTTGGCAGCAGCTTCATCAGCGCCGTATCGAGATGGAACGTGATGCAACTAAGTATGCGGATGAGCTGGCAGAGTTGCGAGATAAAGTACGCGAATTAAAGCAACTTAGCTTTAGTCAAGATGAGTGGGATAACTTACAGCAAGAGCACAGTCGCTTATCTAATGGTGCTGGTTTGTTAGCGGGATGTGAACAGTCTCGTGGCTTGATAAGCGAGAGTGAGATGTCAGCCCTTCGTCAGTTGACGCTAGCCCAACATAAGCTTCAATCACTCAGGGATTTTGATGCCTCCTTAGATGAAGGATTGGCTACATTAGATTCTGCAATTATTCAGCTCGAAGAGACTGATCGCTTTTTAAACCGTTACTTGCAGCGTTCGGAGCTTGATCCTGAGAGGCTTGCGGAAGTTGAATCTCGCATTCAGACCATTCATGCGACTAGTCGCAAATATCGGTTAAAGCCAGAGGGCATTGTGGATGAGTTGGCTGCCTTGGAATTACGTATGGCAGAACTTGATGGATTAGGTGGCGATGGTGAGTTGGCTAAGCAAGAAGCTGCCGCTGAGCAAGCTTATCAAGCTCTAGCTAAGGAGTTAACGGCTGGGCGTACTCAGTCTGCACCATTATTAAGTCAAAAAATTACTGCTGAAATGCAGCGACTTTCTCTTGCTGGTGGACGTTTCGAGGTTGCATTGAATCGACAAGCTGCTGCTGCATCTGGTTTAGAGCAAGTTGAATTTTTAGTTGCAGGTCATGTTGGGGTGGAGCCTAGAGCCCTCAGTAAAGTGGCTTCAGGTGGTGAGCTTTCCAGGATAAGTTTGGCGATTCGTGTGGTGACTGCCGCGCAAGGTGGTGTGCCAACCATGATTTTCGATGAAGTTGATGTGGGTATTGGCGGTGGTGTTGCTGAGATCGTTGGCCACTTATTGAAGCAGCTTGGTGCTGATAGGCAGGTTCTTGTTATTACCCATTTGCCGCAAGTCGCTGCACAAGGAAAACATCACTTGAATGTGAAGAAGGTTCAGAAAGATCAAACTACTTTAAGTACGATAGAGGTGTTAGATCAGCCTGCTAGAATTGAGGAAATTGCGCGAATGTTGGGGGGTGTTGAGATTACGGAAACAACTCGCCAACATGCGAAAGAGATGCTTACAACTTAGGTTTTATTAGGGCAAGATGTTTTATCGCAATCGGCATAAATATAAAGAGAGTGCTCTTTTATTTTGAAGCCACGTTCTTTCGCTACCTTATGTTGTAAAGCTTCAATTTCATCGTCGCAGAACTCTTCAACAACGCCACATTGCATGCATACGATATGATCGTGATGCGATCCATGATTAAGTTCAAAAACAGCTTTGCCGCCCTCAAAGTGATGACGCACAAGCAGTCCCGCCTGTTCAAACTGCGTTAGCACTCGATAGACTGTTGCGAGGCCAACATCATCTCCAGAGTTTAGCAAAACCTTATAAACATCTTCAGCTGACAAGTGGCGCTCTTTGCTGCTTTCAAACAGGCTTAGTACTTTTAGTCTCGGTAGTGTTGCTTTAAGACCTACGCTTTTTAATTCATCTGGGTCACGTGTTGTCATCGGTGTTCTCTATTTTTAAAGCTTAATTAATCATCAGGCATAAGTTTACGACATTAAGGCCGTCTGTTTAAGACCTTCTCTATCGTGTTATATTATCGTTAATTCTTATTTAAGTCATGATAATGCGTCATCTAATCTTATTGCTTGCCGTGTTGAGCGCCTCTTGTTCATCTACGCTGCCTTCTTTTAAAACCTATAAGCTTGATGTTCAGCAAGGTAATGTTGTGACTTCAAAAATGATGTTACAGCTGAAACCTGGCATGACTAAGTCACAAGTTCGTTATTTGCTTGGCACACCTTTGCTTCAAGATAGCTTTCATCCTGATCGCTGGGATTATCTTTATGAAATGAATCGGGATGGAAAAGTCATCGAGCGTCGTCGGGTTGTGATGGAGTTTGGTGAGCAAGGCTTAAAAACAGTGCGTGGTGACATCATTCCTGGAGGTCAGCCTGGCGCTGAGAATGCCGCTGTGGCTTCAGTTGAAGATGTGACAACCGCAACTAGCAATAAAGCATTGTTGAATGAGGACCCTAAAAAAGGATGGTTGGATCGGTTTAAATTCTGGGCCGATGATGAACCTGCAGTGCAGCCGAAGTCTGGAGTGCCTAAGGTTTATCAAGGCCCAATGGATAAAGTGGTAGATGCGAGTCCTAAGCCGATAGTGGAAGAGCCAATTATTGAGCAGCCTGCTGAATTACCGGTGGTCGTTGAGGAAGCAAAAGCGGTGGCTGAGAATGCTATTGCTCCTGAGTCAGTTGCTAATCAGCCCGATCAGCCGCAAGCCCTTCAGGAAGCACCAAAAGAACTCGGGAGTGATGCAAAAACGCCGGATCAAACCCTAATTGAAAAGCGTGTGAATTCATGGGCGAATGCTTGGCGTAATAAAAATGTTACTGAATATTTGGGATATTACTC
>JBEDFH010000093.1:0-4006 GCA_041175265.1 Pseudomonadota bacterium
GCATGTGCACTCATCAAAAATGAAATTGAACAACGCGCAAACATCACCAAAAAATTACGTGATACTTTGGAGAGCAATCTCAAATCGTTAGGCGCGTCTATCTTTGGTGACAAGGCAGTGCGTTTGCCGAATACTAGCTTTTTTGCTTTCAACCAAATTGAAGGTGAGACTTTAGTGATGGCGCTCGACCGGAAAGGCTTTGCTGTTGCAAGCGGCTCGGCCTGCTCTAGCGATAGTACAGAACCTAGCCACGTACTAATGGCCATGGGCATTGCACCAGACTTAGCGCGAGGTGCAGTACGTGTAAGTTTTGGTGCAAATAATACAACCGAACAACTTAATGCTTTTTTGTCTGTCATACAAAGTGAAGTCAGTCGATTACGCGAGCTAACAGCAGTAACTATTTAACATTTAGAAATTAAGTCTTAACAGGAAAAATATGACCGTTCATACCCCTATCTACCTTGATTACTCAGCGACAACGCCAGTAGATCCTCGTGTTGCAGAAAAAATGATTCCATACATTACGGAACATTTTGGTAATCCAGCTTCACGTAGCCATCCGTTTGGCTGGACTGCAGAACAAGCGGTAGAAGAAGCACGTGATGAAGTTGCTAAATTAGTGAATGCAGACCCTCGTGAAATTGTTTGGACTTCTGGTGCAACTGAGTCAAATAACTTGGCCATTAAAGGTGCTGCAAATTTTTACAGCGGCACAAAAGGTAAACACATCATTACGGTACAAACTGAACACAAAGCGGTCATTGATACCGTTCGTGAATTAGAGCGCCAAGGCTTTACAGCAACTTATTTGGCGCCTGAACCAAATGGCTTAGTTGACTTAGAAAAATTCAAAGCCGCTATTCGCCCAGATACAGTGTTGGCATCTGTGATGTTTGTGAACAATGAAATTGGTGTGATTCAAGACATTGAAGCCATAGGTAATATCTGCCGTGAAAACAACATCATTTTTCATGTGGACGCAGCACAAGCGACTGGCAAGGTGGATATCGACTTGGAAAAACTTCCTGTTGATTTAATGAGTTTTTGCGCTCATAAAACATACGGGCCCAAAGGAATCGGTGCGCTATATGTTCGACGTAAACCACGTATTCGTATCGAAGCACAAATGCATGGCGGCGGTCATGAACGCGGCATGCGTTCAGGCACATTACCAACCCACCAAATCGTTGGTATGGGAGAAGCCTTCCGCCTCGCAAGATTAGAAATGAAAGCGGAAAATGAACGTGTTCGTCAATTACGCGATCGTTTATTAGCTGGTTTGCAAGAAATTGATGAGGTTTACGTTAACGGCGATATGGAACATCGAGTACCACACAACCTTAATATCAGCTTCAACTTTGTTGAAGGCGAATCCTTAATTATGGCCGTTAAAGACATCGCCGTTTCAAGTGGCTCAGCTTGCACTTCCGCCAGCCTAGAACCTAGCTATGTACTTCGTGCATTAGGTCGCTCAGACGAACTAGCACATAGCTCCATTCGCTTCTCGATTGGTCGTTTTACAACACAAGAAGATGTGGACTATACGATTGCACTGATGAAAAGCAAGATTGGTAAATTACGCGAATTATCTCCACTTTGGGAGATGCATTTAGATGGTATCGATTTAAGTAAAGTTGAGTGGGCTGCCCACTAAAAGGAGTATCAAAATGGCATATTCAGACAAAGTTTTAGACCACTACGAAAACCCTCGTAACGTTGGAACATTAGATAAAAACGACCCGCAAGTAGGCACTGGCATGGTTGGCGCACCGGCTTGTGGTGACGTCATGAAGTTGCAAATCAAAGTGAATGAAAGCGGCATTATTGAAGATGCCAAATTCAAAACTTATGGTTGCGGCTCTGCGATTGCTTCCAGCTCGCTAGTAACCGAATGGTTAAAAGGTAAAACCTTAGACCAAGCGGCTGAAATTAAAAACTCAGCGATTGCGGAAGAGCTCGCCTTACCTCCAGTTAAGATTCACTGCTCCGTATTAGCAGAGGACGCCATCAAAGCTGCTGTTGCTGACTTAAAATCAAAACAACCTGCTTAATTAAGGCTTATAAGATTTATGGCAATTACTCTCACAGAAGCAGCGGCACAACGCGTTGAAAAATTCCTAGCCAATCGTGGCAAAGGAATAGGACTTCGCCTTGGCGTTAAAACCACAGGCTGTTCTGGCATGGCTTACACATTAGAATTTGTTGATGAGATGCAACCAGAGGACACTTCTTTTGAAAGCCATGGCGTTAAAGTCATTGTTGATCCTAAAAGTTTGGTTTACATCGATGGCACCGAATTAGACTTTACAAAAGAAGGCTTAAATGAAGGCTTTAAATTTAACAACCCTAACGTCAAAGACGAATGCGGATGTGGTGAAAGCTTTACCGTTTAAGCGCCTGTATGGATTTGCTTCAAAAAAACCACTTTGAATTATTAGATTTACCTACTCAGTTTGAAGTGGATTTTAATTTACTAGACCAGCATTACCGTCAACTTCAAAACGAAGTACATCCAGACCGTTTTGTGACCGCACCAGCAAACGAACGTATGCAGTCAATGCAAGTTGCAACACAAGCAAACGAAGCTTACCAGACGCTCAAAAACACTACTGCACGTGCGCGCTATTTGTTGCAACTAAAAGGCATTGAGACACTAGAAGAGAGTAACACAGCCATGCCTGCTGATTTCCTGATGCTACAAATGGAATGGCGTGAAACCATTGATGATGCAATTTCAAACAAAGATGTGAATGCTTTAGATTGCTTACTGACTGAAATCAAACAGAATGCCAAACAACTAGCAACTCAACTCCAGCAATGCTTTGATGATAAAGCTTATGCTTTAGCCAGTGAACTCGTTAGAAAACTCAGCTTTATTGATAAAATCACTATTGATATTCATCGCACTATTGAAACACTAGAAAACTAACCCCTACATGGCTTTATTACAAATCGCAGAACCAGGCATGAGTGCCGCTCCTCACCAGCATAAGCTGGCGATAGGTATTGATCTTGGCACGACAAACTCTTTAGTAGCCACAGTTCAAAGCGGCATGAGCACTGTATTGCAAGATGAATATGGCCATGCCCTTTTACCCTCAGTCGTACAGTATTTACCTGATGGCAATGTTGTCGTGGGGCATGCGGCACAATCTGCCCAAAGTGCGGATCCCAAAAATACAATCAGTTCAGTTAAGCGTTTCATGGGGCGTGGTTTTAACGACATCCCAGATACCACACACATCCCATACAAATTCCGAGACACAGGAAGTGGCATGGTGCAAATTGAAACATGCGCTGGCATTAAAAGTCCTGTTGAAATCTCTGCTGAAATTTTAAAGGCACTCAAAACACGCGCCGAAAAAGCACTGGGTGGTGAGCTGACAGGCGCGGTAATTACGGTGCCTGCTTACTTTGATGATGCACAACGCCAAGCCACAAAAGATGCAGCGCGTTTGGCTGGTCTACATGTTTTACGATTACTCAATGAACCCACAGCAGCCGCTGTTGCTTATGGTTTAGATAACGGCGCAGAAGGTGTTTATGTTATTTATGACTTAGGTGGTGGCACTTTTGATGTTTCAATTTTGCGCTTATCCAAAGGGATCTTTGAAGTATTAGCAACCAATGGTGATTCTGCTTTAGGTGGAGATGATTTTGACCACCGGATTTTTTGCTGGATACTTGCAGAAGCGCAACTACCGCCTATTAACCAAGAAGACACCAGATTGCTCCTCACAAAAGCACGTGAAGTAAAGGAATGGCTGAGTGAAAATTATGAGGCTGACATTACCAGCGTGCTAAGCACAGGCAAACTGATTAACTTAAAACTGAACGCGCAAAAGCTTGTTGAGCTCACTGAAAATTTAGTCACCAAAACACTTAACCCAACACGTAAAGCTTTGCGTGATGCAGGATTAGACGTAACAGATATTAAAGGTGTTGTCATGGTTGGCGGCGCAACGCGAATGCCGCAAATACGTCAAGCTGTTGCCAAATTTTT
>JBEDFH010000094.1:0-3940 GCA_041175265.1 Pseudomonadota bacterium
TTCTGGGCATGCATGCGTCATGCCATACCATTTTTCCCAAGTTGGAATATCTTTAATCCTAAAATCTGCCGCCAGATCAATAACTCTAACACCATTAGCAAGTAACTCTCTAGCTTGCTGCATGGCAATACCGTTAGGTGTTGCAAAGAACACCAAGTCACAGCCACTTAAATCAACTTGGGTTGGATCCGAGAATTTAAGATTAACGTACCCACGTAAGCTAGGAAACATGTCTGCAACAGACATTCCAGCTTCACCCCGGGAAGTAATAACACTTAACTCAACATTCGGATGAATCGCTAACAACCGAAGCAATTCAACACCGGTATATCCCGTGCCGCCAACTATTCCTACTTTGATTTTATCCATTTTAAAAACCATTCTTAAAATTCATTCAGCTATTTCAATAGCCATCAAACAGCATAGTAACAAAAAGCTACGGCACAAAACAAAAAAGCCGCAATGACGCGGCTTTTTTGTTTAACGCTAATAAATTAACGTTTAGAGAATTGTTTACGACGACGCGCTTTACGTAAACCAACTTTTTTACGTTCAACTTCACGAGCATCGCGAGTAACGAAACCAGCGTGTGATAATGCACTCTTCAATGCTGCATCGTAGTCAATTAGAGCACGGGTAATGCCGTGACGAACTGCACCAGCTTGGCCAGACTCACCACCGCCTACAACGTTTACCATAATGTCGAAGCTAGATTCGTTGTTTGTCAAAGCAAGTGGTTGACGCAAAATCATACGTGAAGTTACACGTGAGAAATAAACGTCAGCAGGCTTGTCATTAACAATGATGTTGCCTTTACCAGATTTTAAGAACACACGAGCTACTGAGCTTTTACGACGGCCAGTACCATAATTATATTTACCAATCATATCGATTCCTTAAGCTTGGCTTTTGATGACTAAAGGTTGTGGTTGTTGCGCCACGTGGTCATGTTTAGCGCCAGCATAAACTTTCATTTTGCGGAACATTGCATAGCCCAAAGGACCTTTTGGTAACATGCCTTTAACAGCCTTTTCCAAAGCACGGCCTGGGAAACGCTCTTGCATTTTACCGAATGTCGTTGTTGAAATACCGCCTGGATAACCAGAGTGACGATGGTACAACTTGTTCAAGTCTTTAGTACCGGTCACTTTGATCTTGTCGGCATTGATTACAACAATGTAATCGCCAGTATCAACGTGCGGTGTATAAATTGTTTTATGTTTGCCACGTAAACGGTGGGCAATCTCGCTAGCCAAACGGCCTAGCACTAAATCCGTAGCATCTACTACGAACCAGTCGCGCTTTACTTCGTGCGCTTTAGCTGAAAAGGTTTTCATTGGTAAGCCAATAATCACAAAAAAAATCAAGAGGCGGATTTTATGCCAGCCGGCACGGCCTTGTCAAACGGAATCTACGAATCTTTTACATTTTTATGCAAATAAATAACGACCTTAGTCAATAAGGTAATTCGCAACGATCCCTATAAAAACCAACGCACCGAGCCAATTGTTATGCAAAAAAGCCTTAAAGCAGCTTGCTGGATGTCGATCTCTGATTAATGAAAAATGGTAAATTGCTAAGCCTAGGGCCACTATCAAGCCTATGTAATAAGGCATTCCCAAATTAAGCAGATCGCCTATATAAGCAAGTAAAGCTAACATCACGCCGTAAAAAGCCATGATGGCAATAACTTCTAAACGACCAAAAGTAATCGCTGAAGAATAAATTCCTATTTTCAAATCATCAGGCCGATCAACCATTGCGTATTCTGTGTCATAAGCCAATGACCAAGCAACATTAGCCAACAACATCAACCAAGCCACTAACGGCACTTCGTTTTGAACGGCCGCAAAGGCCATAGGAATACCGAAACCAAAAGCAACCCCCAAATAGGCCTGAGGTAATACAAAAAAACGTTTAGTGTATGGATAGCTCGCAGCCAATAATAAAGCAGGAACAGACAACAGAATAGCAAGGTCATTTAATAACAACACCAGCCCGAAAGAAACTAAACTCAACATCGCCGCTAAAACCAAGGCATGTTTAACCGTTACTTCACCAGCAACCAAAGGCCGCTTTTCAGTGCGTGTAACATGCCCATCAAAATTCCGGTCTGCCAAATCATTCATGATGCATCCAGCCGAACGCATCAACACTGTGCCAGCAATAAAAACAAATAGATTTAAATATGACGGATGTCCAGCCGAAGCAATCCAAAGCGCCCACAAGGTAGGCCACAACAATAACAAAATGCCAATAGGCTTATCTAAGCGCATCAAACGCGCATAAGCACCTAATTGCTTTGGGTTGATCCACATCATTTATCCATACTCAGTAAATCGAGCGCTAATATATTAGGTAAAAATACTTCAGTCACCATAATGGCATGACGCTCAAAAGCTGAGCTTAATTGAAATACTGAACGCCTGGCCCATAAAGCAGTCGGTGGGTTTTCTAAATGCTTAATCGCTTGCCTATATAAGGCATGTTGCCGATTGATTTTTTTATATTCCAATGGTGTTCGAGTCACCTGCGGATCAGAAAACAAAGCCGCACCCAAAGGTTTATTACCTAAACGACTCAAACCCAACCAAGCGCCGCGCACACTTTTATCTGGCAGTACACTATGTGCAAAAATTAAAGGTTGTTGCTGGTCGAGCAACAATACTTCACGCAACAAAGCTGACTGTTGCTGAGGAATATTTAATATCTTAGCTTCATCCATTTGAGGTTTTGCACGATTCAATCTTAAAGCGCGGACATTAAAATACCTGCTTTTGGCTTGCAATCGCTGCGTTAAAGATCCACGGTCAATCAGCCAAGTGCGGTAAGCGCCACTTTGGATTGGCTGTTTTAGCCAGCGCGTTCTTATGGATGAGGATTGAGAGCGAATTTTCACGGCAGAATTATCGCACAGTCAGTAATAGTCATTGAAACACCCAAACCCTTAGACCTTCACCAACTCACCGCCGCGGCTTAACCAGCGATTTAAATGTTGTTGAGAAGCTTCGGGATACTTCGTTAATAAACGTTCAGCAAGAGCCTGCGCTTTCTCAAGCAACTCAACATCACGTTCCAAATCGGCAATTTTAAGCATAGGTGTACCACTTTGACGTATTCCTAAAAACTCTCCTGGCCCACGTAAATGCAAATCGGCTTGCGCAATTTCAAAACCGTCTGAGCTTTCATAAATAATCTTCAATCGGGCACGCGCAGTTTCAGAAAGTGGCGTTTGATAAATAAGAATACAAGCGCTTTTAGCGGCCCCACGTCCTACACGGCCTCGCAATTGATGTAACTGACTCAACCCCATACGTTCGGCGTGTTCAATGACCATTAAACTCGCATTAGGTACATCCACACCAACTTCAATCACTGTCGTTGCAACTAAAAGCTGAATATCTCCCGCACTAAATTCAGCCATCACCGCTTGTTTTTCCGCAGACTTCATACGCCCATGAACCAAGCCAACACGCAAATCAGGAAAGGTTTCCTTTAAATGCTCGTAAGTATCGAGTGCTGTTTGCAATTGCAACACTTCAGATTCTTCAATCAGCGGACATACCCAATAAGCTTGGGCACCTTGAATACAGGCTAACCTGACACGCTCAACAATTTCATCACGACGACTATCTGACACTAATTTAGTACTAATGGGCGTGCGGCCAGGCGGAAGCTGATCAATGACCGATACGTCTAAATCAGCAAAGTAACTCATCGACAGAGTACGAGGGATTGGAGTAGCGGACATCATCAACTGATGCGGCGCACTGACTTGATCGCTTTGACCTTTTTGCCTCAAAGACAGTCGCTGCTCAACACCAAAACGATGTTGCTCGTCGACCACCACTAAACCCAATTTTTTAAATTGCACTTGAGATTGAAATAAATCATGGGTACGAACAGCAAGTTGAGCTTCGCCACTCGCGATCATTTCTAA
>JBEDFH010000095.1:0-3909 GCA_041175265.1 Pseudomonadota bacterium
CCACCCATGATGCTCTGTTTGGCGTCTAATCTGTCTGTAACGCCCAGATGGTCGGCAGTTTCTTCTGTTAGCATCATTAAGCCCCGCACATTCGTTGGTGAGGTGTTGTATTGATCCCAATGAGATTCCTGATAACTCACCGCTGCTAATAGTCGCCAATCTAGATCAGTGTTTTCTTGAGCATCTTTGAACAGTGGAGCAAATTTGGGTAGAACGCTTCTCGTCATTGATAAGAACTTACTCACATCTAATGTATCAAGTCGTTTTGCATGACCATAATATCGGTCTACCAAATGAAAAAGTGTTCCATCTTGGCTGATTTTATTGAAAAAAGAAGCTGACTTCTGATATAGCCATGGGTCGACATTTTTAGAAAAGGCCCAAGCAATCTTTTCTGGATCGCCAATACTGATCCCTTGCGCTAAATTTGGGTAATAGTTTTGGAGTATTGATATTAAATGGCTATCTGCAACAGTGTAATCCAATGTGCCACTATTCACCTGTTCTAGAAGCTCTTCAGTATTGGCTCGTTTGTCCTCATGCCAGTTAATGTTTTGGATGCTTTTTGATAGTGCTTTTAGGCGCTGTGCATAGCTTGTTCCTGATGGAACGACGATGCGCTTACCACTAAGCTCCATAATTGATTGAGGTGGATTTAGATTATCTTTATTAAAAACTAAGCGTTGTTGTGCAATTTGATAAGGTGTACCAAAAACCACCTTTTTTTGACGTTCGTTAGTAATACTTAAGTTAGCGGCAGCGATGTGACCTTTATTGTTTAGCAAGTCGGGAATAACATCTCCCACATGATCTGTGACAACAAATTTGGCTGAATACTCAGGCCCCAGCTCTTTAACAAAAAGATTAACTAAGTCGTATTCAAAGCCTGCATATTCGCCTTCGTCTTTAATGTAGTAAGTGTTGGGTCCATTAGGCGTAATAACTATCAGCGTCTTGCTCTGTTGGACGCTGGGTAAAGGCTTATTAAGTAGATTGTAGGCCAGCAAAACCAGGAGTGCTGTAAGGGCGATGTAGCCTAAAAGATGTAATCTTTTCATCGCTCAAGTTTCACTAAGTTTGCTGTATTTGTCTAGTCAAATAATGTTAAATTTTTGTAAGCTGTATTAGCTGCTTTACGCTAAGTTAAAGCGCTTTATAAGTTTTTGTCCTTAGTGTAAAGTTGCGCAACTTTGTTATTTGAAAGATATGAAGAATATGAAAAAAATTACATTGGCATGTTTAGTGATTTTGATGAGTCATGGTGCTGTTTTTGCAGCGCCTAAGCCAGCTGTTGATAGCGCTGCAACTGTTAATGGCGTTGCAATACCTACTGCACTCATTGAGCGTAGTGTGAACTTGAATGTTCAGCAAGGTAAGAAAGATACGCCTGAGCTGCGTCAGTTAATTAAGGAAGAGTTTATTAATCGTGAGATTCTAGCGCAGCAGGCAGCTAAATTAGGCTTGGACAAGACGCCTGAAGGGCAAGCAGGTCTGGCAGAGTTAAAACGTAATTTTATGGTGGATTTGTTTTTAGCAGATTACGACAAGAAACACCCAATTAGTGAGGCTGCACTAAAGGCTGAATACGATAGGCAAATTGCTGTGATTGGCAATCAAACCCATGAGTATCGCCTAAGTCATATCGTAACAAGAACGGAAGAAGATGCACGTAATTTGATTGCTAAAATCAAGAAAGGTGAGTCTTTTGCAAAAGTGGCAAAAGAATCTTCTATTGATGCGAGTGCGAAAGATGGTGGTCTTTTGGCTTGGGTTTTACCTAACCAAATCATTCCTGCTGTTGCAAATGTTGTCGTAAATTTGAACGAAGGTGCCATGACCTCTGCGCCGATCGAAACACCTGCAGGCTGGCAAATTGTACGCGTTGAAGAGAAACGGCCATTTAAAGCACCTAAGTTTGACGATGTGCTTCCTCAGTTGCGCGGAGGATTGTTGCAACAACAGCGTTTAGAAGCCATTAAGAAATTAAGAGAAGCGGCTAAAGTAACTAGCAGCTTGTAATTTTAGATACAAAAAAGCGACCTAGAAATCTAGGTCGCTTTTTTTACGTTCACATTTTGTGATTATTCTTCCAATTGGCTAGCCAGGTAATCTTCGTAGTTTCCTGAGTAATCAATAATGCCATCAGCACGCACATCTAAAATACGCGTTGCTAGAGAGCTTACAAACTCACGGTCATGACTGACAAAGAATAATGTGCCATTGTACTTATCTAGAGCAGTATTCAACGATTCGATGGATTCCATGTCCATATGGTTGGTTGGTTCGTCCATCAGTAATACATTGGTTTTAGCAAGCATAAGCTTGCCAAACATCATGCGGCCTTTTTCACCACCAGAAAGTACTTTGACTGATTTTTTGAAATCTTCGCCAGAGAACAATAGGCGACCAAGCATGCTGCGTACGACTTGGTCATCATCACCTGCTTGCGTGAACTGTTTCATCCAATCAAACAAGTTAAGGTCTTCTTCAAAGTCTTCAGCATGATCTTGTGCGAAGTAGCCAATATTTGCTTTTTCAGCCCATTTAACTGAACCATGATTAGGTGTTAAATCTCGTGCCAAACAGCGTAGTAGGGTTGTTTTACCAATACCGTTTTCACCAATAATTGCGATTTTTTCGCCAGCTTCAACCAGTAAGTTAAAGTCGTTAAATAACACGCGATCGAAACCATGACTTAGCTTCTCAACTTCTACTGCGTTACGATGTAGCTTTTCACGGTCATCGTATTCAAAGCGTATAAAGGGATATTGGCGGCTAGACGGTTTGATGTCTTCCACTTTAATCTTATCGATTTGTTTAGCACGGCTAGTTGCTTGCTTCGCTTTAGAAGCGTTAGCAGAGAAGCGGCGCACAAAGTCTTGTAAGTCAGCAATTTGTTGTTTTGCTTTTGCATTATCTTTGGCCTGCTGTGCGCGTGCCATTGTTGATGCTTCCATGAAGTCATCATAATTGCCTGGATAAACGGTTAATTTTGCATAATCCATATCGGCTGTATGTGTACACACTTGGTTTAAGAAGTGGCGATCATGGGAAATGATAATCATGGTGCAATCGCGGTTATTTAGAATGTCTTCTAACCAGCGAATGGTATTGATGTCCAAGTTGTTGGTTGGCTCATCAAGTAGCAAAATATCAGGATTTGCGAAAAGCGCTTGTGCTAACAATACGCGCAACTTCCAGCCTGGGGCAACAGCACTCATTAGGCCGTTATGTTGGTCGATAGGGATACCAACACCTAGCAATAACTCACCAGCACGTGCTTCAGCTGTGTAGCCATCGTATTCGGCAAATACAGACTCAAGCTCAGCGGCTTTCATATAATCTTCTTCAGTCGCTTCTGGATTCATGTAGATTGCATTTTTTTCTACATTCGCTTTCCACATTTGTTCATGACCCATCATTACCACGTCAAGAACACGCTGGTCTTCATAGCCAAACTGATCTTGACGTAACCAAGCCATACGCTCGTTGCTATCTAAAGCAATATTGCCCGCAGTAGGCTCAAGTACACCTGCTAAGATTTTCATGAAGGTTGATTTGCCACAACCGTTAGCGCCAATTAAGCCGTAACGATTGCCGTCACCAAACTTTACGGAGACGTTTTCAAAAAGTGGCTTGGCGCCAAACTGCATGGTGATATTGTTGCTAATAAGCACGTTTTATTTCCTAAAGTCTTTTGTTAAAAGTTTTATATAGTTATTTGATTTAAAATTAAAATTTATTTTTAATTAATACATCGTTAATACTTAATTGACCGCCGCGAGGCCAAGCTTCTTTTGTTGCTTTGCCCACAGTCACGAACATCGTCGGAATGTGATCTTCAGGTAAATTAAGTAGTTTTGCGACGGCATCAAAATCAAAGCCATCCATCGGGCATGTGTCATAGCC
>JBEDFH010000096.1:0-4941 GCA_041175265.1 Pseudomonadota bacterium
CCATCGGCATATTCCACGCGCAAACCATCAATCGTCATCACATCCGTTGCGCCTTCAAACTTAGCTGATTTTTGCAAAGCAGCAATCAGCGTATGCGGCTCCCCTTCTTGCATTTGAATATGCTGCTCTGGGGTACTGACGCTTTCAGGAAGGGCATTGAGCGTAGCTGAAGGATTGGCCACTGTACTCAGAATCTCAAGCAATCGCGCGCCAGAATACAAACCATCATCAAATCCATACCAACGGCGACCTTGCTCAGGGTTTTTTCCGTCGATTAAATCATTGAAAAAGATATGCCCACTCATTTCACCAGCTAAATCCGCGCTGGTTTCTTTGATTTTTGCCTTCACCAAAGAATGTCCTGTTTTCCACATTAGAGGCTTGCCGTTACGTGCTTTAATCCAAGGCGCAAGATTACGGGTTGATTTCACATCATAGATAATCGTGGCGCCTTGGTTGCGTTGTAATACTTCTTCAGCAAACAACATCAATTGACGATCTGGGTAAATAATCTTGCCGTCTTTAGTGACAACCCCTAAGCGGTCGCCATCCCCATCAAATGCCAAACCGATTTCCGCATCACCCTTTGCCAAAGCTTCAATCAGATCTGCTAAATTTTCTGGTACGGACGGATCGGGATGGTGATTGGGAAAATGCCCATCCACCTCACAAAATAATTCCTGCACTTGGCAACCAAGTGCTTCGTATAACTTTTTAGCATAAGCGCCAGGGACGCCATTGCCACAATCCACAGCAATCTTCATTGAACGACTTAGTTTTACATCACTGGCAATCTTGGCAATATAAGCTGCAGCAATATCATGATGACTTTCACTGCCCTCTGACTGAGCAATCAAGTCGCCTGTTTCAATTCGAGTGCGCAAGCTTTGTATGGTCTCACCCGAAAGCGTTTCACCTGCCAATACCATTTTTAGGCCATTGTAATCTGGCGGATTGTGGCTACCTGTGACCATCACGCCGCAATTCGTGCCTAATTCGTAGGCGGCAAAATACACCATTGGGGTAGCTACTAAACCTAATTGAATAACATTCACACCGGCATGACGAATCCCTCGAGATAAAGCAGCCGCTAATTCGGGGCCAGACAAACGACCATCATAGCCAACACAAATAGTCGTCTGCTTTCTCAATAAAGCCTCACTACCTAGCGCCCGACCAATTGCTTCAACAATCTCAGGCGTTAAGGTTTTGCCGACAATACCGCGAATGTCGTAGGCTTTAAATATCTCTTTAGGGATTTGCATGTTTAAAGCTCTTCAATCCAAAGCTGCTGAATCGCTTCTAATATTTTTTCATTACTATTATTAGGTTCATCGCTAAAGCCGTCTAAAGCCATCACCCAAGCATGTAAATCCGTAAAACGAATGACTTTAGGATCAACATCAGGATGCGCATCATATAAAGCTTCTGCAATTGCTTGCACGTCTGTCCATTTCATTTTGCACTCCTTAAGATTATTTCAGTATTGGCTTGAATTATACCGTGCTGAGTCGGTCAACAGGGAGGGTGAAATCACGCCCATTATGATAAAATAACGAAATTATTTAATTTAAGCCTTCGAGAAAGTCACTTATGTTTAGCAGAGCAAAAACCTTGAGCGTTGTAGATCCTGAATTAGCCAAATATGTAGAACTTGAGCGCGTGCGCCAAGATGAACATATTGAGTTAATCGCCTCTGAGAACTATACAAGTCCTGCCGTGATGGAAGTGCAAGGCTCGCAACTCACAAACAAATATGCCGAAGGCTATCCAGGTAAACGCTTCTATGGCGGTTGTGAATACGTTGACCAAGTTGAACAACTTGCAATTGACCGTATTAAAAAATTATATGGTGCTGAATATGCAAACGTGCAACCACACTCAGGTTCACAAGCGAATCAAGCGGTTTACTTCTCGATCTTAAAACCAGGTGACACCATCATGGGCATGAATCTTGGTCATGGCGGTCACTTAACGCATGGCTCACCTGCAAACTTATCAGGCAAATTATTTAATATCGTGCCTTATGGTTTAAACGATAAAGAAGAAATTGATTACGATGAGATGGAACGTATTGCGGTTGAATGTAAACCAAAACTATTAATTGGCGGTGCATCTGCTTATGCGTTACGTTTCGATTGGGAACGCATGGCAGCGATTGCTAAAAAAGTCGGCGCCTATTTCATGGTAGACATGGCGCATTACTCTGGCCTAATTGCAGCTGGCGTGTACCCTAACCCAGTACCTCACGCTGATTTTGTGACATCAACAACACACAAAACATTGCGCGGCCCTCGTGGCGGTATCATTTTGGCAAAAGCTGAATTTGAGAAATCACTCAACTCTTACGTATTCCCAGGCTTACAAGGCGGTCCATTAATGCACGTAATTGCTGGTAAAGCAGTCGCATTCTTGGAGGCATTGCAACCAGAATTCAAAACTTACCAAGCCCAAGTGGTCAAAAATGCGAGCGTGATGGCTGAAGAGTTAGCTAAACGTGGCTTGCGCATCATTTCTGGTCGCACAGAATCACACGTATTCTTGGTCGATTTACGCCCTAAAGGCCTAACAGGTAAAGCAGCTGATGCAGCTTTAGGCTTAGCTCACATCACCGTGAACAAAAACTCTATCCCTAACGACCCTGAAAGCCCATTTGTAACTTCAGGCATTCGTATTGGCTCTCCAGCGATTACGACTCGTGGCTTTAAGGAAGAAGAAGCAAGACAAGTCGCTAACCTCATTGCTGACGTGTTGGATAACCCAACTGATGAAGCTGTGATTGCCGCAACAAAAGCGAAAGTCCATGCTTTAACTTCACGCTTCCCTGTGTACGGTGCTTAACAAGCGCTTATTTAAATGAAATGTCCGTTTTGCAGTGCAGATGATACCCAAGTCATTGACTCTCGCGTCAATGACGAAGGGGATGCAATTCGTCGTCGTCGTCGCTGTCCTGAATGCGACAAGCGCTTTACCACTTATGAAAATGCAGCACTCAATTTACCGCAAGTGGTTAAACAAAATGGTACGCGTGAAGAGTTTAGTCGCACAAAATTAAGAAGCTCATTTAGTAGGGCTTTGCATAAACGTCCTGTACCAACCGAATATGTGGATCGTGCCATTGAACACATTGTGCAAAAAATCTTAGCGCAAGGTGAACGTGAAGTGAATGCGCGTGAATTGGGGGAAAGCGTCATGCAAGAACTCAAAGCCATGGACAAAGTCGCTTATATTCGCTTCGCTTCGGTTTACCGTAGCTTCCAAGACGTGGATGACTTTAATAACGTGATTCGCGATCTTGATAAACCCAAACCTAGTAAGAAGTCTGTTTAATCAACATCCACTGAGGCCTATCTAATGTTCAGCGCCACAGATCATGAATGGATGAGCCTAGCCTTACAACAGGCTGAACTCGGCATATATACCACCAGCCCTAATCCTCGGGTAGGTTGCGTAATTGTTAAAGATAATCAAATCATTGGCCAAGGCGCTCACCTTAAAGTGGGCGAAGCGCATGCAGAAGTCATGGCCTTACGTGATGCCCAAAGTAAATATCCAGAAAAAATCCAAGGTGCGACGGCTTATGTCACGCTTGAACCATGCAGCCACTTTGGACGCACCCCTCCTTGTGCAGACGCACTCATCAACGCTGGCATTCAACGTGTTGTAGCGGCTATGCAAGACCCCAACCCCCAAGTTGCTGGTAATGGCTTGGCGAGACTTTCGGCTGCGGGCATCAGGGTTGAGCACGGCTTAATGGAAGCCCAAGCCCGAGCGCTTAATACGGGTTTTATTTCCAGAATGCTGAGTAATAAACCTTTCGTACGTCTCAAAATTGCCGCAAGTCTAGATGGCCGTACGGCGCTTGAAAATGGCGAAAGCAAATGGATTACCAATGAATGGATTACCAATGAATATGCTAGAGCAGATGTCCATCATTGGCGTGCCCGCTCATGTGCGATTCTTACTGGCATTGGAACCGTACTCGCTGACAATCCACACGTGAACGTGCGTAACGTCAACACCAGTAGGCAGCCTCTACGCGTAGTCGTCGATAGTGCTTTAAAAACGCCCATCAATGCCAACATTTTAAAAGATGGCGAAACACTGATTGCCTATGCAAACGCTTCAGCCACAAAAATTGCCAGCTTAGAACAAGCAGGTGCTAGCCTAATACATCTGCCCAATACGGATGGCAAAGTATGTCTCGCTAGCTTAATGAAAGTGCTTGCCGCACGTGGCATTAACGAATTGATGGTGGAGGCAGGACAGAAGCTCAACGGCGCACTGATTGCCGCAGACTGTGTGGATGAATTATTACTCTATTACGCGCCAGTGTTATTAGGTTCGGATGCGCAAGGGATGCTAACCATTCCTACGCTAGCTTCTATGCAAGATCGTATTCAACTGAACATTTTAGATATAAGACAGTTTGGCTCGGATATTCGCATTCGCGCCAATATCAAATCTCCGCCAACCCAAAAGTAAAATGCCATCATGGTCTTCATCGACACGCATTGCCACTTAGACGCTTCTGAGTTTGATGCAAACAGAGCATCAGTACTTGCCGATGCTGCAGCCAATCATGTCGAAATGATGGTGGTACCTGCTGTGCATCTATCTAACTTCGAGATAGTCACTCAAATTGCACAACAAAATCCACACTGCGTGCATGCCCTTGGCATACATCCGATGTATGTTAATCAATCAAGTGCTGAAGATTTACAAATACTCGCCAAGCTTATTGAATCGCAAATGCAAACTGCACAGCCCCCAGTCGCGATTGGTGAAATCGGTCTGGATTTTTTTGTAGAAGGCTTTGATAAAGACAAACAAGAGTTTTTCTTCGTTGAACAATTAAAGTTAGCAAAACAGTTTGAGCTACCTGTGATATTGCACGTCAGAAAATCAATTGATGATATTTTGAAGCACTTGAGACAACAT
>JBEDFH010000097.1:0-3864 GCA_041175265.1 Pseudomonadota bacterium
ATTGAAGCGCGAGGGTCCATGTTGCGATAAACGCGATGACCAAAACCCATCAAGCGGAATGGATCAGATTTATCTTTTGCACGTTTAATAAATTCACCAATTCTGCTGACATCACCAATTTCTTCAAGCATTTTAAGGGTGGCTTCGTTTGCTCCACCGTGTGCAGGACCCCAAAGTGATGCAATGCCTGCAGAAATACATGCGAACGGGTTAGCACCGCTAGAGCCAGCTAACCGAACAGTTGATGTTGATGCATTTTGCTCATGGTCAGCATGCAAAATTAAAATACGCTCAAATGCTTTCGCTAGAATTGGATTTGGTACGTATTCTTCACAAGGTGTTGCAAACATCATGTGCATAAAGTTGGCTGCGTAATCCAATTTATTTTGTGGGTACATAAAAGGCTCGCCAACGTTATATTTGTAACTCCATGCTGCGATTGTTGGCAGTTTTGCTAATAAACGATAAGCCGTAATTTCTCGCATCTTTTGATCGTGAATATCAGAAGACTCACCATAAAAAGCGGACATTGAGCCAACTACGCCAACCATAACAGCCATCGGATGAGCATCACGTCTGAAGCCACTAAAGACTTTGGTGAGCTGGTCATGCAACATCGTATGTTGATGTACTGTATCCGTGAAAGCGGTTCTTTGTTCGGCTGTTGGCAATTCACCATGCATCAGCAAATAAGAGACTTCCAAGAAATCACAATGTGTTGCTAGTTGCTCAATTGGGTAGCCGCGATAGTAAAGCAAACCTTTCTCACCATCGATGAAGGTGATATCTGAGCTGCATGAAGCAGTCGATAAGAAGCCAGGATCGTAAGTAAATACGCCGTGTTTCCCAAGTGTGCGAATATCAATGACATCGACGCCTAAATTACCTGAAAGAATAGGCAACTCGATTGGCTCGCTGCCGTTATCGAAAGAAAGGGTTACTTTGGTTGGTTTGTTCATCTCTATTTATTCTTAAAATTAATATGGCACTATTTACCTAGCATAAATTGCGCCTAGTACTCGCGAGCCTTTTGCGCCTGTGACTTCGGGTAGGTTGCCTGGCGCGTTCAGCATTGTTTGGCGAGCCAACCACGCGAAGGCCACCGCCTCGACTAAATCAACTTTAATGCCCAAATCATCAGTTAGTGTAATTTTCACAGGATGCAGCAATTGCCGCAAGCACTCAAATAGTGCGCCATTGTATGCACCGCCGCCACATAAATATATTTCGTCGACATTTTGGCCATGTTGTTTGACTGCATTGCTAATCGTTTCTGCAGTAAATGCTAATAAAGTACGTTGTACATCATGTGGTGCATATTCTGGTTTTAAATATTGCTTGAGCCACTGCAGGCTAAATAAATCCCGGCCAGTGCTTTTGGGTGGCGACAGTTTAAAAAAATCCTCGCTCAGTAGTTGTGATAGTAGTTCATCAATCACCTTTCCCGTCATTGCCCAGCGACCCGATTGATCATAGCGTTGCTTAATGTGTTCTTCAGCCCAGGCATCCATTAGCATGTTGCCTGGACCTGAATCAAATCCAATCACT
Source organism: Pseudomonadota bacterium (assembly GCA_041175265.1). Classification (GTDB taxonomy): domain Bacteria; phylum Pseudomonadota; class Gammaproteobacteria; order Burkholderiales; family Methylophilaceae; genus Methylopumilus_A. Next base: position 1,549 of record JBEDFH010000097.1, read on the forward strand.
TGGCCCTTGCTTGGCAATAAGCTTAAATTAGCAATCCCACCAATATTAATGATAATTCGGTTAAGTGTTGAATCACCAAAAACCGCGCGATGGAAAGCCGGTACTAAAGGCGCACCTTGTCCGCCCGCCGCAACATCCCGACTGCGAAAATCTGACACTACGCTAATATCAGTTAATTCCGCCAATAAGGCTGCATTGCCTATTTGCAAGGTGAAACCTAGCTCCGGCCTATGACGAATAGTTTGCCCGTGGCAGCCAATGGCTAAGATATCCTTTTTCGCAATCTTGGTTTTTTGGATTAAGCCTTCAACCGCTTGAGCGTAAATGCCTGCGAGTTGGTTGCCGATAAGTGCTGTACGTTCAAGTTCATCATGCCCGCTATGATGAAGATTCATTAAAGATTGTCTTAACTCGTCATCAAAGGGTACTGAATGTGCTGCTATAGTTTTGCAAATTAATGTGCCTTCTGGTGAAACATTAAATTCAGTTAATGCTGCATCTGCACCATCAAGGCTGGTGCCAGACATTAGGCCAATAAACAAGCCAGAATTGTTTTGTGTGCTTGTCATGCTTAAATTGTCTTTAAATGAATAGTGCTTGTGATGAGCAATAAATTGAGTGGCAGGTGAATTGAGGAATTTTGCGTTAAAATGCTCCCTTTATAAATTTCTTGATTATTGGGTTGATTAAAACGCACTGTCATTCCTTCTAAATACTTAATTATTTGAAGGAATGCTAACAGAAAAGCTATATGCGGTGAAGTTTTGACGCTCCTGGTAATAATAGGCCTTTGGTAATGACATCAATACAAGATAGTTTGGCGTTAATTAAGCGTGGTAGTGACGAGCTGCTCATTGAAAGCGAGTTGGTCGAAAAATTAAAAACTGGCAAACCTTTACGAGTTAAAGCTGGCTTTGATCCAACAGCGCCTGATCTACATTTAGGACATACCGTCTTATTAAATAAGCTTAGGCAATTTCAAGAGCTTGGCCATCAAGTACTTTTCCTAATTGGCGACTTCACTGGCATGATTGGTGATCCGACCGGCAAGAGTGCAACACGGCCACCATTAACTGCTGAACAAGTTCAGGAAAATGCGAAATCTTACGCTTCGCAAGTTTTTAAAATTTTAAAGCCTGAGCAAACTGAGGTTGTTTTTAATTCGACTTGGTTAAACGAGCTAGGCGCTGCGGGCATGTTGAAGTTGGCTGCAAGCCATACAGTTGCGCGCATGCTAGAGCGCGACGACTTTAGTAAACGCTATAAAAATAATCAGCCGATTGCAATCCATGAGTTTTTATATCCTTTATTACAAGGATATGATTCTGTTGCATTGAAAGCAGATGTTGAAATTGGCGGTACTGACCAAAAATTTAACTTATTGATGGGCCGTGAGTTGCAAAAGCAAGCTGGCCAAAGTCAGCAATGCGTGTTGACGATGCCTCTGCTTGAAGGTTTAGACGGCGTTAATAAAATGTCTAAATCCTTAGGTAACTATATTGGTGTAGCAGAGCCTGCAAATGTCATCTTCAGTAAAATCATGTCAATTTCTGATGAATTGATGTGGCGCTACATTGAATTGTTGTCCTTCGAGTCGCTGGAAACAATCGCTGAATGGAAGCAAGAGATTGCTGCTGGGGCGAATCCTAGAAATACAAAAGTCCGTTTTGCTCAAGAAATTGTTGCTCGCTTCCATGATCAAGAGGCGGCAGAGGAAGCTTTACGTGATTTTGAATTACGTTCCAAAGGTGGCATTCCAGATGATGTACCTGAAGTCACTATTGCAATTGAGCAAGGCAGCATTTCTGTTCCTCAATTACTTAAACAAGCTGGGCTGGTTGCCAGCACATCAGAAGCCATGCGCGCTATAGAGCAAGGTGGCGTCAAAATAGATGGCGAGAAAGTCGCTGACAAAACGCATCAACTAAATCGCGGCAGTCAATTTGTAGCGCAAGTGGGTAAGCGTAAGTTTGCTCGCGTCACAATTAATTAACGAAAATGTAATTACTTTGTAAATATTGCGATATAGCTATTGACCGCATTTTTTTGTTCTGTAGAATGCGGCCTTCGCTTGAAATACGGAGCGGGCAGCGTAATAAATAGTAGCAAAAAATTACTGTTTAGCACTTGACCAGAAATACCAGGTCTGTATAATGCGCCCCTCTCGTTGCTAACGTTGTAGCGTAAGTTACTGTGTTGGTGAAGTGAAAAAAGAAATACCTGCTCTTTAAAAAACTGAACAATCGATAGGTGTGAGTGCTTGTAGCTGGTTAGTTACATTGACGCTTTTAGCGATCAATGAACACTCAAGATACA
>JBEDFH010000098.1:0-5330 GCA_041175265.1 Pseudomonadota bacterium
GAAGGGTGCGTAAATGAGCACAATAGTTTATGTACCGAGAGACTCTAGCGCACTTTCCTTAGGCGCACATCAGGTTGCTAAAAACATCCAGGCTGAGGCCATTAAGCGTGGTTTAGATGTTCAAGTTGTTCGTAATGGTTCGCGTGGTATGTTCTGGCTCGAGACAATGGTCGAAGTAGTGACGCCTAAAGGACGTATGGCTTATGGCCCTGTCATGCCAAATGATGTGGCAAGTTTATTTGATGCGGATTTTATTAATGGTGCTGCACATCCTCTGGGTTTAGGTCTGACCGATGAAATTGAATGGCTTAAGAAACAAGAGCGTTTAACCTTTGCACGTGTTGGTATTACTGATCCAGTTTCAGTGGAAGATTACGTGGCGCACGATGGTTACAAAGGCCTTAGAAATGCCTTGAAGCTTGGTGCGGCTGATATTGTTAAGGAAGTAACTGACTCCGGCTTGCGTGGCCGAGGCGGTGCAGCGTTCCCAACAGGAATTAAGTGGAATACCGTTCTTAATGCGCCTGCAGATCAAAAATACATCGTATGTAACGCTGACGAAGGTGACTCAGGTACCTATTCAATTCAGATCGTATGATTATGGAAGGTGATCCATTAGTTCTGATTGAAGGCATGACCATTGCGGGCTTAGCTGTTGGTGCAACCCAGGGTTATATTTATCTTCGCTCCGAATATCCAGATGCATTAGTCACCTTAAATGAGGCGATTGCTAATGCTTATAAAGCAGGGTACTTGGGCGCAAATATCTCCGGAAGCGGTAAACAGTTTGATTTAGAAGTTCGTCGTGCTGCAGGTGCTTATGTCTGTGGTGAAGAAACATCATTGTTAGAAAGTTTGGAAGGCAAGCGCGGTATTGTGCGTTTCAAACCACCACTCCCTGCCATTGAAGGTTTATTTGGTAAGCCGACCGTTGTGAATAATGTGATTTCATTGGCTACGGTACCTATCGTGCTCGATAAGGGTGGCAAGTATTACCAAGATTTCGGCATGGGTCGTTCTCGTGGCACTTTGCCTATTCAATTGGCTGGCAATGTTAAGCAATGTGGTTTGGTAGAAAAAGCATTTGGCGTCACTTTGCGCGAGCTCTTATATGACTTCGGTGGTGGTTCTGCTTCGGGTAAGCCTATTCGTGCTGTCCAGGTAGGTGGTCCTTTAGGTTCTTACTTGCCTGAATCTCAATTTGATACGCCTTTAGATTATGAGAAGTTTACTGAAATTTGGGCAGTGCTTGGCCATGGTGGCATTGTTGCATTCGACGAGACAGTCGATATGGCAAAAATGGCGCGTTATGCTTTTGAATTCTGTGCAATTGAGTCTTGTGGTAAATGTACGCCATGTCGAATTGGTTCAACACGTGGTGTTGAGGTGATGGACAAGATTATTGAAGGTAAAGATCACGCAAAAAATATGGAATTGGTTCGCGATTTAAGCGACACCATGTTAAATGGTTCTTTATGTGCATTGGGTGGCATGACGCCTTATCCAGTATTAAGTGCCATTAATCACTTCCCTGAAGATTTTGGCCTAAAGAAAGGTCAAGTGGCTTAAGCCATTAGGAGATCATTATGAATAATGCGATCAATAAAGAAATAGATTTTGCAAATTACCGTATCTGAAGGCACTTCGATTATGCATGCTGCTATGGTGGCTGGTGTGACCGTGCCTAAGTTATGCGCGACTGACAGTTTAGACCCGTATGGCTCTTGCCGTTTATGTTTGGTTGAAATTGAAGGTCGCCGTGGCTATCCGGCGTCTTGTACTACGCCTGTGGCTGAGGGACTGAAAGTCAAAACGCAAACGCCTAAATTAGCAGATATTCGCAAAGGGGTCATGGAACTTTATATTTCTGACCATCCTCTAGATTGCTTAACTTGCGCAACCAATGGTGATTGTGAACTGCAAGATATGGCTGGCGCAGTAGGTCTACGAGAAGTGCGTTACGGCTATGACGGCGAAAACCATTTAAAGTCTGAAAAAGACACATCTAATCCTTATTTCCAGTTTGATCCATCAAAATGTATTGTTTGCTCACGCTGTGTGCGTGCCTGTGAAGAAGTGCAGGGTACTTTTGCATTGACGATCCAAGGTCGTGGCTTTGAGTCTAAAGTTGCGCCAGGCGTTGAGAACTTTATGGATTCAGAATGCGTTTCTTGTGGTGCTTGTGTGCAAGCTTGTCCAACAGCAACTTTAATTGAGAAGTCTGTTGTGGATCACGGCGTGCCAGAGCATTCAGTGACAACGACTTGCGCCTACTGTGGTGTCGGTTGTTCATTTGATGCGCAAATGAAAGGCGAAGAAGTTATTCGCATGATTCCAAGTAAAAATGGCGGTGCTAACCATGGTCATTCATGTGTTAAAGGTCGTTTTGCTTGGGGTTACGCAACGCATCAAGATCGTATTACAACTCCAATGATTCGTAAGAGTATCCATGACGCATGGACTGAAGTTTCTTGGGATGAGGCTATCAAGTATGCAGCAAGTGAAATAACACGTATTCAAGGTAAGTATGGCAAAGAAGCTATTGGCGGAATTACTTCATCACGTTGTACCAATGAAGAAGTTTATGTAACCCAAAAATTGATTCGTGCAGTATTGGGAACAAATAACGTTGATACTTGCGCACGTGTGTGCCATTCACCAACTGGTTATGGTCTTAAACAAACGCTAGGTGAGTCTGCAGGAACGCAAACGTTTGATTCTGTTATGAAGTCAGATGTGATTGTAGTGATGGGTGCTAACCCAACTGATGGCCATCCAGTATTTGGTTCGCAAATGAAGCGTCGCTTACGCGAAGGCGCTAAGTTAATTGTGATTGATCCTCGTGCGATCGATTTGGTGTCATCACCACACGTAAAAGCAGACTTCCATTTGAAATTGCGTCCAGGTACTAACGTCGCGATGATTGCTGCAATGTCACATGTTATCGCAACTGAAGGTCTGATAGACGAGGCTTTCGTTAAAGAGCGCTGTGAGTGGGATTCATTCCAAGTGTGGCGTGATTTTGTGTCTAAACCACAAAACTCACCAGAAGCCTTAAGTGAAGAACTTGGCGTGCCAGCAGACGAAGTTCGTGCTGCAGCAAGATTGTATGCAACAGGCGGTAATGCAGCGATTTATTATGGCTTGGGTGTGACTGAGCATAGTCAAGGATCAACTACTGTGATGGGTATTGCTAACTTAGCAATGGCTACTGCAAACTTAGGCCGTGAAGGCGTGGGTGTAAATCCATTGCGCGGTCAAAATAACGTGCAAGGCTCATGTGACATGGGTTCAATGCCGCATGAATTCCCTGGCTATCGTCATGTATCTGATGATGCAACACGTGCACTATTCCAAACTGCTTGGGGTCGTCCGTTGAGTAGTGAGCCAGGATTACGCATTCCTAATATGTTGGATTCAGCGATTGAGGGCAACTTTAAAGCACTTTATTGTGTGGGTGAGGATATTGTTCAATCTGATCCAAACACACAGCACGTTACTCATGCGCTTGAATCAATGGAATGCGTGATTGTGCAAGATTTGTTCTTAAATGAAACAGCAATGTACGCACATGTATTCTTCCCTGGTGCTTCATTCCTTGAGAAATCAGGCACGTTCACTAATGCTGAGCGTCGTATTTCACCAGTACGTCGTGTAATGACACCTAAAAATGGTTATGAAGACTGGGAAGTGACAGCTAAGCTTGCTGAGGCACTTGGATATGCGATGCATTACAACCATGCAAGTGATATCTTGGATGAGATTGCTGCATTAACCCCGACATTTAAAGGTGTGAGCTTCAAGAAGTTAGATGAGCTTGGTAGCGTGCAATGGCCTTGTGACGACGCAAATCCAGCAGGTACGCCAACGATGCATATTGATGAATTTGTACGTGGTAAAGGTAAGTTCTTTATTACTGAATATGTGCCAACCACAGAAAAAGTGAATGCTAAATATCCACTCATTTTAACTACTGGCCGAATTCTTTCTCAATACAATGTGGGCGCGCAAACTCGTCGTACCAATAACACTGCCTGGCATGCTGAAGATTTGATCGAAATTCATCCGCATGATGCTGAAGATCGCGGTATTAATGAAGGTGATTGGGTTGGCATTACAAGTCGCGCTGGAGAGACGGTGCTTCGTGCAAAAATCACAGAGCGTGTCCAGCCTGGTGTGGTCTATACAACATTCCACCATCCTGAGTCTGGTGCTAACGTCATTACAACTGACAATTCAGATTGGGCAACTAATTGTCCTGAGTTTAAGGTGACTGCAGTGCAGTTAAATAAAGTGTCACAATTGTCAGACTGGCAGCGACAGTACAAAGCTTTTAGTGATGAGCAAATTGGTTTTGTACAAAACGCAAAAGCTGAAGCTAAAATTTAATTAATTGACGCCTGCAATTTAGATTGTGGGCGCTCATCCAATGATTTCCACATCTTCTTTTAGCTCAGTGAATGTTACAAAGTGCCGCTTAGGCAGCTGTACTGAGCTTAAGGATTTTGTGGCAGAGGAAGTGCCAGTTGCATTGATCTATAACGGTATTTCTCATGCCGTGATGCTGGCAAGTCCGCAAGACTTGGAAGATTTTGCGTTGGGTTTTTCTTTGGCTGAGGGTATTTTAGATCAGCCTAATCAATTGTATGGCCTTGAGATTGTCCAGCAAGATAACGGTATCGAGTTGCATTTGGAAATTGCTGCAGAGCGCTTTTATTTGTTAAAAGATAGGCGCCGTAGTATGGCTGGGCGAACAGGATGTGGCTTGTGTGGTGCTGAAAGCTTGGCTCAAGCGCTGCGTTTACCGGATGTTCGCATTGAAAACACCCGAATATTTGATGAAGCTGTCATTAAAAAAGCTTTAGCTAGTCTTGAATCGTTGCAAGCGTTGCAAGCAAAGACAGGCGCCACCCATGCGAGCGCGTGGGCTGATGTTGATGGTAATGTACTAATGTTGCGTGAAGATGTTGGTCGACACAATGCTTTAGACAAGCTTTTAGGTGCTAGAGCAAAAGCTGATTTGGGTGATGGTTTTGTTATTACAACAAGCCGCGCCAGTTATGAAATGGTACAAAAAACAGCGGTAGCTAAGGTATCAATGTTAGTTGCGATATCGGCTCCAACAGGTTTAGCAATTAGAGTAGCAGAGCAAAGTGGCATTTGTTTGATAGGGTTTGCTCGTGCCGAGCAGTTTGTGGTGTACACACACCCTGAACGATTGAATATTAAAAAGAAGTAAAAGAAGGAAGTAGAATGAATATTGAGCATTTAATCACGATGGCGAATCAGATCGGGACGTTTTTTAAATCTTATCCTGATGCCGACCAAGC
>JBEDFH010000099.1:0-3849 GCA_041175265.1 Pseudomonadota bacterium
TGCCTAAAGAACTCATCAAAGGTGATATCAAGTTCTTAGTCAACCCAACTGGTCGTTTTGTGATTGGTGGTCCACAAGGCGATTGCGGATTAACTGGTCGTAAGATCATTGTTGATACTTACGGTGGTGCAGCCCCTCATGGTGGTGGCGCTTTCTCAGGTAAAGACCCTTCTAAAGTAGACCGTTCAGCAGCTTACGCAGGTCGTTATGTGGCTAAGAACATCGTCGCAGCAGGACTCGCTTCACGTTGCTTAGTACAAATCTCTTACGCCATTGGTGTGGCACAACCTACATCCATTATGGTCGAGACTTATGGCACAGGTAAAGTATCAAACGAAGTGCTCACAGCACTCGTTCGTGAACACTTTGACCTACGCCCTAAAGGCATTGTGAAGATGCTCAATCTGCTCCGTCCAATCTATACCAAGACAGCGGCTTACGGACACTTCGGTCGTGACGAACCTGAGTTCTCTTGGGAAGCGATTGATAAAGCGGCGGCATTAAAAGCTTCTGTTTAACTCGAGTCATTTATAAATTAAAAACCTCAGTCGTGAACTGACTGAGGTTTTTTTATGTCTGTACGTTGGGTAATTCAAAAGAACCAAATTAGGCTAATACCTTGAATTTGTGTAAAAACAATATTCGCGTATAATTGCCGCCATTCCGAGGAGCGCTGCGAGAGAAAACTCCCAGGCTCGGAAAATGTTTTAACGGCGCTCACCATATTAACCGTGCCGGGCACGGGATACGGGTGAGAGTGTTAAAACTTCAAGTAACATAACTTCTAGTTTTTCAAACAACTCCAAATTTTCCGCATTCCCTCCGGTCACACCATTCAAGGAAAAAACATGAATACTGTGACTGATATCAAAGATTACATCATTGCTGACATTAATTTAGCTGGCTTTGGTCGTAAAGAAATTGCGATTGCTGAAACCGAAATGCCAGGGCTAATGGCGATTCGTGAAGAATTTTCAAAAGCACAACCGCTAAAAGGCGCACGCATTACTGGCTCATTACATATGACCATTCAAACAGCTGTTCTTATTGAAACGCTTAAAGACTTGGGCGCGGAAGTGCGTTGGGCGTCATGCAATATTTATTCAACACAAGACCATGCAGCGGCTGCGATTGCTGCTGGTGGCACACCAGTGTTTGCGATTAAAGGCGAAACATTAGAAGAATATTGGGATTACACCCATCGCATTTTTGAATGGACCGATGGCGGCTATTCGAACATGATTTTGGATGACGGTGGCGACGCTACATTATTGCTACACCTTGGCACGAATGCTGAAAAAGATATTTCTGTATTGAATAATCCAGGTAGCGAAGAAGAAATTTGTTTGTTCAATGCGATTAAAGAAAAGCTTAAAACAAACCCAACTTGGTACTCAACACGTCTTGCAGAAATTAAAGGCGTGACTGAAGAAACAACGACAGGTGTGCATCGTTTGTATCAAATGCACAAAGAAGGCCGCTTAGCCTTCCCTGCAATTAACGTGAATGACTCTGTGACTAAATCAAAATTCGACAATCTGTATGGTTGCCGTGAGTCATTGGTTGATGCGATTAAACGCGCAACCGACGTGATGATTGCTGGCAAGATTGCTGTTGTTGCTGGTTATGGAGACGTGGGCAAAGGTTCTGCTCAAGCACTTCGTGCTTTGTCAGCTCAAGTTTGGGTCACAGAAATTGATCCAATCTGCGCACTTCAAGCCGCAATGGAAGGCTATCGCGTAGTGACTATGGATTACGCTTGTGAACATGCTGATATTTTCGTAACAGCAACTGGTAACTACCACGTTATTTCGCATGACCATATGGCAAAAATGAAAGACCAAGCGATTGTTTGCAACATTGGCCACTTTGATAATGAAATTGATGTTGCATCACTTGAAAAATATGAGTGGGATGAAATCAAACCGCAAGTGGATCATGTGATTTTCCCTGATGGCAAAAAGATTATCTTATTAGCCAAAGGCCGCCTGGTGAACTTGGGCTGTGGTACAGGCCATCCAAGTTATGTCATGAGCTCATCATTTGCGAATCAAACAATCGCGCAAATCGAGCTATTTGCTAATACCGACAAATATCCAGTAGGTGTTTATACTTTACCTAAACACCTAGATGAAAAAGTGGCAGTATTACAATTGAAAAAGTTAAACGCACAGCTAACACGCTTAACAGATGAACAAGCGGCGTATATTGGCGTTTCACAAAACGGTCCTTTCAAACCAGATACGTACCGTTATTAATCAGGCGCAACAGGCATCAGCGATGCTGATGCCTGTTCAAATGAATGAAAAGAGAATTGAGATATGAAGGCTGATATCAGTTTTGAATTTTTTCCGCCAAAAACGGAAGAAGGCATTATTAAATTACGCGAAGCTCGAAAACAGCTCGCCTTAATGCAGCCCAAATTTTTCTCTGTCACTTTTGGTGCAGGCGGCTCTACTAAAGATCGCACCATGGAGACAGTCTTAGAAATTCAATCTGAAGGATTTGAGGCAGCACCGCACATCTCTGGCATTTCTTCTACAAAACAAGAAATTAAAGATTTGTTGCAAACCTATCAATCAAACGGCATTCGCCGATTAGTTGTATTGCGTGGCGACTTACCCTCAGGCGAAGTCAGTGTTGGCGATTTTGCACACGCTAATCAACTGGTTGCTTTTATTCGAGAGCAAACCGGCAATGCTTTCGAAATCGAAGTAGCAGCTTACCCAGAAACACATCCTGAAGCACGCTCAGCATCAAAAGATTTAGAGCATTTCAAAACCAAGGTCGATGCCGGCGCAAATGCTGCAATTACGCAGTATTTTTATAATGTAGATGCATATTTTCAATTCGTAGAACGCTGCGAATCATTGGGAATTAATATCCCAATTGTGCCTGGGATTATGCCTATATATAACTACACACAACTGGCACGATTTTCCAATGTATGTGGTGCAGAAATTCCACGCTGGCTAAGTTTAAGATTGCAAGACTATGGTGATGATATTGCATCACTAAGAGCACTTGGTGTTGATGTAGTCACTAGTTTATGTGAAAAATTACTGGTCGGCGGAGCGCCAGGTTTGCATTTTTACACGATGAATCAATCAGGGATTATTAGTCAAATCACAAGTAATTTAGGCCTGAAACAAAGTTAGTTTATAAAGCATTCCAACAAAAAAGCCCCGAAATTTCGGGGCTTTTTATTTAAAAATCCAATTAGTGTAATGTTGGTTGATCTTCGTGAAACATGGCATCTTCAACAAAAAGAAAGTCTTTCGTTTTTCCTTGCTTACGTAACACCATCAACACGACCCAACGAATCTCTTCGGAATGAATAGATGTTTGTGGGAGAGCCATTGCGCGTTCAATCACAATTTCATGCTGGCTCAAGTTAATAATATTCGCCTGGGCTAAGAACATTAAAAAACTTAAACTTTCAGTATCAAACTTTGTTTTTTCTTCTTCAGAGTAAATACGTGTAGCAGCACTTACGCCTTCACCAGCAGAACTAGCCATTGCTTCTAAAGTGTTAAACCACTCAACCGCATCCGTAATTTCCGAGTGATCAAAGCCTGCCGCAAACAACTCTTTTGTGAGGGTATTGTGGTCTGGTTGAATATTATCGACCACATAGTTTTCGAACATATAAACTAAAACTTCAAACATAGATTCCCTATTCATCTGATTAGCCTAAACGATACGTTGATATCGTCCGCCTGGTAGAGAAGCTATTTTATTTTCTAACTCCAGCATCAATAGTTTGGCCGAAAGGTCTTCGCCAGTCAAGCCGCTACGCTCGATTAAAACCTCAATATCAATTGGGTCAAAACCCATGATATTTAACAA
>JBEDFH010000100.1:0-8862 GCA_041175265.1 Pseudomonadota bacterium
TTCATTATCAGAACCCTCGCAATGTAGTGGGCAGCATTCCTGTGTACGGCCAGCAAGTACTCTTATGTCGCAGAGCTATTGAGCCTCGCCATGGATATTGGACACTTCCTGCGGGCTTTATGGAGTTAGGTGAAAGCACGAGTCATGGCGCTGCTCGCGAGACGCTCGAGGAAGCTGGTGCTCAAGTGAATATTGGACCGCTCTACTCCCTACTCAACGTGCCACACGCCGAGCAAGTGCATCTATTTTATTTGGCGACGATGAATACTCCAGAGTTTTCCGCTGGCGAAGAAAGTCTTGAAGTTGCACTCTTTAATGAGGCTGATATTCCTTGGAATGAGTTAGCCTTCCCCACAGTCAAGCAGACTTTGGAGTGGTTTTTTGCTGATCGTGCCGCAGGAAACTTAGAAACTGGCAAAGAATTTCATGTGCGCAGTCGCGACATCCTGCCATCCGAAAGAATTTAAAGAGTCCTATGGGTCAGATTGCCTGGCTAGGGCCTAACGACCCTTTCCCCAATCCTCTACTAGAAGCTGATCCAGACCCTAGCGTTCCTGGATTGATTGCAGTTAGCGAACAAATTTATCCAGGACAACTCGCGCGCGCTTACCAGCAAGGGATTTTCCCCTGGTACTCCGATAACCAACCAGTACTGTGGTGGTCACCGGATCCCAGAATGGTTTTAAAGCCAAGCAACTTCAAATGCAGCGATTCCTTGCGAAAAATTATTCGCCTCTTTTGTCAAAATTCCCAATCTCAAGTTGAAGTAGATGGAGATTTTGGTGCTGTTATCCGCTCTTGTGCAACTAGCGCACGCAAAGATCAAGATGGTACTTGGATTACAGAAAGCATCATTGACGCTTACTGTGCGCTTCACGATACAGGCCTTGCCATGAGCGCCGAGACCTGGATTGATGGCCAACTAGTTGGTGGCTTATATGGAGTAAAGCTGGGCCGTATGTTTTATGGGGAATCAATGTTTCACCACGTGACTGATGCATCTAAAATCGCATTTGTACATATGGTGCATCGATTGGAAAGTATTGGCGTAGAGTTAATCGACTGCCAAATGAAGACCAGTCATCTTAGCTCCTTAGGCGCAAAAGAAATAAGTAGAGACGACTTTATTAGACAGCTTAAAGAGCTGATTACTGTATGACCAAACCTATCGAAAATGAACTACAAAAAATCCAGTTCTACGTCACTGCCCCTTACCCATGTAGTTATTTAAGTAATCAACTCGCTCAATCGCTGATTGCGACGCCGCAACATTTAGTTGATGCTTATCAATACAGCGGGTTAATACAACAAGGCTTTAGACGCAGCGGCAGCTTTGTCTATAGGCCTCATTGCGAAAACTGTAATGCATGCATCCCTGTTCGCTTACCAGTGAGTGCGTTTAAACCATCACGCAGTCAAAAAAGGGCTTTTAAAACCCATAACACGCTAGAAGTTGGTATTCATGATATTAGCTTCGAGGAAGAGCATTTTTCTCTGTATAAGCGCTATCAAGCAAGCCGACATGAGGCAGATTTAGAACAAGAAACTTCTGAGCAATACCAAAACTTCCTAGCGAAAAGCAATGTGGACACTGTAATGGTTAGCGTCATTGATATTGTTGAGGATGGTATTTCAGCCGTTTATACTTTTTACGATACTAAAGATAAGCAAGCAAGTTACGGGACTTACAGTGTGATGTGGTTGATTGCCTGGTGCCAACGTATAGGACTGCCCTATTTATACTTAGGCTATTGGATTAAAAACAGTCGAAAAATGGCTTACAAACAAAAATTTGAACCTCAAGAAGCGCTCATCGATGGCGAATGGCAAATTATCAAACACTCACAAACCTAGCGCCAAGTCCTCGTGTCGCTATAAAACAGGCAATCTAAACGATGCAATGCTACAATTCTGCCTTTAATGCAAACTCATCATTTCAGAAAAGCATCGTTTGAAAATGCAGCTCAATAAAGTTCTTATTTTCGGTGTTGGCCTTATTGGCGGATCCCTGGCACTTGCCCTAAAAAAGGCAGGAGTTGCTACGCATATCGTAGGTATAGGTCGTAATCAAGACTCATTGAACACAGCCCTATCACTAGGGGTAATTGATGAAGCGCAAACAGACATAGCGCAGGCGATGCAAGATGCAGATATCGTCGTTATTGCAACCCCTGTTGCGCAAACACCAGAAATTCTTGCTGCAATTGCTCCTCATCTCAAAGCCGACACAATCGTTACCGATGCTGGTAGCACAAAGTCAGATATTGCAGCTTATGTTGCAAATGCAGCACAAAATTCCACTCCAGCATTGCTGAGTCAGTTTGTTGGTGGACATCCTATTGCGGGCGCTGAAAAAAGTGGTGTAAACGCTGCCAAAGCTGATTTATTTATGGGCAAAAATGTGGTGCTGACGCCTAACGCACAAACATCAAAAGAAGCTTTATCTAAGATACGAGCGTTATGGCAAGCTACTGGCGCTCATGTTTCAGAAATGACTGCTGAATCACATGATCAGATTTTCGCAGCCGTGAGTCATTTGCCACACCTTCTGGCTTTTGCTCTAGTAGATGACTTGGCTCGCCGTAAAAATTCACAGCAACTGTTCGATTTTGCTGCCAGTGGCTTCAGAGACTTCACAAGAATTGCTGGCAGTTCTCCAGAAATGTGGCGAGATATCAGCTTGGCCAATAGAGAAGCGCTTTTAACTGAATTGGAAGCATACCAATCAGAACTCAAGCTACTACAAAAATTATTGGAAAATAAAGACGGAGCTAGTTTAGAAGCTCTATTTGAAAGCGCCAGCAATGCACGTAATGCATGGGCAAAACAAAGAGAATCACAATAAAGCATCATGGAATTTATTCACTTAAAAGCCGCCAAGCAAGTTTCTGGTCGAATTAAACTACCTGGATCTAAAAGCATTTCCAATCGCACCTTATTGCTTGCAGCCTTTTCAAACGGCATCACGGATATATTAGACTTATTAGCTTCGGACGATACGGCTCGTATGTTAGAAGCTTTGGCCGTACTTGGGGTGCCCATGGAAAAAACCGGCGAAAATAACTGGCGCGTGGCGGGTAACGCTGGGGAGTTGTCTGTTAAACAAGCAGATTTGTTTTTAGGGAATGCAGGTACTGCATTTAGACCGCTGACCGCAGCATTAGCAATGTCGCAGGGAAACTTTACGCTCTCGGGTATTCCTCGCATGCACGAACGTCCTATTGGCGATTTAGTAGACGCGCTTGCACAAGCTGGCGCGCACATTGAATATCTTGGCAACAAAGGTTTTCCGCCACTTAAAATTTCGCCCGCAAAAATTCAATCTAGCCAAAGTATCAAAATTCGCGGGGATGTCTCTAGCCAATTCCTGACAGCATTATTGATGGCACTGCCACTGACAGGACAGTCTTTCAAAATCGAAGTGATTGGCGAGTTGATTTCTAAACCTTACATTGAAATCACTCTCAATCTCATGGCGCGATTTGGCGTTGTTGTACAAAGAAATGGTTGGCAAGAATTTACTGTTCCGGCCAAGTCCCAATATCAAAGCCCAGGCAAGATTTATGTTGAAGGTGACGCCTCATCTGCCTCTTATTTTATTGCGGCTGGCGCAGTAGCTGCTGATACAAATGGTCTATGCATAGAAGGCGTGTCGAAAAATAGCATTCAAGGCGATATCAAGTTTGCAGATGAAGTCGTAAAAATGGGTGCAAAAATCGAATACGGCGAAAATCACATCATTGCCAAAGCTGCTTCAGGAAAATTAAAAGCGATAGATTTAGATTGCAATCACATTCCGGATGCAGCAATGACATTAGCTATTCTGGCTTTGTTTGCAGAAGGCACTTCAACCTTACGAAACATTGCAAGCTGGCGCGTTAAAGAAACAGACCGCATTAGTGCAATGGCCACTGAATTACGTAAGTTAGGGGCAACTATTGAAGAAGGTCACGATTACATTGCAATTACCCCGCCAGAAAAAATAACCCCGAATGCGGTGATTGATACTTACGACGATCACAGAATGGCGATGTGTTTCTCATTGGTTAGCCTAGCCGGCGTACCTATTACAATCAACGATCCCAAATGTGTAGCGAAAACATTCCCAGATTATTTTGAACGATTTGCAGAGATTGTTAGTTAATGAATAACTCATCTATTCCAGTGATTGCAATTGACGGCCCTTCTGCTTCAGGTAAAGGTACTGTCGCTCAATTAGTCGCAGATAAGCTTGGATATCATTACTTAGACTCTGGTGCCTTATACAGAATTGTTGCACTAGCGGCATTGAAACGTCATATCCCATGGGATAACGAAGTAGCTTTAGCTGAAATGACGGCATCACTAAAAATAGAATTTAAAGCAGCTGATATTTTCTTAAATGAGGAAAATGTCAGTGAACAAGTGCGGACTGAGCAAATGAGCCAAGGCGCATCACAAGTAGCGATTCATCCGCGCGTTCGTCAAACACTCACTAAACTGCAGCACAGCTTCAGAAAAAGTCCTGGTCTAGTAGCAGATGGTCGAGACATGGCAACGGTCATTTTTCCAGATGCAAAAACCAAAATCTTTCTAACAGCAAGTGCTGAAGTAAGGGCCGAAAGACGTTACAAACAGCTTCTCAATAAAGGTCTAGCAGCTGACCATGCCGCTATCCTAAAAGACTTGCAAGATCGTGATGCTAGAGACAAACAAAGAACTGTTGCGCCATTACAACAAGCAAGCGATGCTCATTTATTAGAAACAAGCCAACTCAACATTGAGCAAGCTGTTGATAAAGCAATGAATTTTATCGCTCAAAGCGCTTAAGACCCACTTCCACAACGATTTCATCAAAATCAGTCATTTAATTTTGACTATTTCTGCAATAGCCTATTAATTAAATTGGATTTTTATTGTAGAATTACGCCCTTATTTAAGATTTAAGGTGTTGTGAGTCCCTAAAGCTCACAATTTTATTAATTTACCCCACTGCACGGTGGGATTATCTAGGTAACTTTTAATGGCTAACGTTTCAACCTCAACCTCAGAAAGCTTTGCAGCATTATTCGAGGAAAGCCTGGCTCGCCAGGAAATGCGTTCAGGTGAAGTAATCACCGCAGAAGTAGTTTCAATTGATTCCGATTTCGTAGTAGTTAATGCAGGCCTCAAATCTGAGAGCGTGATTGATGCTAGCGAATTCTTAAACGACCGCGGCGAAATAGAAGTCCAAGTTGGCGATTTCGTTAAAGTTTGTATCGAATCATTAGAAGATGGCTACGGCTCAACAAAACTTTCACGCGAAAAAGCTAAACGCTTAGCTGCATGGAGGTCGCATCATCAAAGGTATGGTAAATGGGCGTGTTAAAGGTGGCTTAACTGTTATGGTTAACGGCATCCGCGCATTCTTACCAGGTTCATTGGTTGATTTACGCCCAGTAAAAGATACAACACCATTCGAAAATAAAGAATGGGACTTCAAAGTTATCAAATTGGATCGTAAACGTAACAACGTAGTGGTTTCACGCCGTGCTGTTCTTGAAGTAAGCATGGGCGCTGACCGTGAAGCGTTGATGGGTTCACTTAAAGAAGGTGCAGTTGTTAAGGGCGTGGTTAAAAACATTACCGACTACGGCGCATTCGTTGATTTGGGTGGCATCGATGGCTTGCTACACATCACTGACTTGGCATGGCGCCGTGTTAAACACCCATCAGAGGTGTTAACTGTTGGTGAAGAAGTTGAAGCTAAGATCATTAGGCGATGACCCATGGGTTGCATTAAGCCGCCGTTACCCAGCGAACACACGTTTGTTCGGCAAAGTAACTAATCTAACTGACTACGGTGCTTTCGTTGAAATCGAACCAGGTATCGAAGGTCTTGTTCACGTTTCAGAAATGGACTGGACTAACAAAAACGTTCACCCAGCTAAAATCGCTCAATTAGGCGACGAAGTTGAAGTAATGATTCTTGAGATTGATGAAGACCGTCGTCGCTTGTCATTGGGCATGAAACAGTGCCAAACAAATCCTTGGGATGATTTTGCAATCAGCCACAAAAAAGGTGACAACGTTAGCGGTCAAATCAAATCAATCACTGATTTTGGTGTATTCATTGGCTTGCCAGGTGGCATTGATGGTTTGGTTCACTTATCAGACCTTTCATGGACACAAACTGGTGAAGAAGCAATCCGTAACTTCAAAAAAGGTGACGAATTGTCTGCTGTTGTATTAAGCATCGATGTTGAAAAAGAGCGCATTTCATTAGGCGTGAAACAATTGACTGCTGATCCATCAGGCGGATCTTCAGAAGAAAAAACTGAAGCCAAACCTAAAGCTAAATCTGCTAAAGCTAAAGAAGCTGCACAAGTGCCTGATGATGGCGCAACTGCAGGCACTACAAACCTTGGTGCATTGCTAAAAGCTAAACTAGACAGCAAAAACAACGAATAAGGCAATTAGCCATGACAAAATCAGAGCTCATTATTAATCTAGCGGCAAGATTTCCACAATTAGTAGTTAAGGATGCTGAACTTTCAGTAAAAGCAATCCTTGACTCTATGACTGATAATCTTGCTACTGGTGAACGTATCGAAATTCGAGGTTTTGGTAGCTTCAGTTTGAACTACCGTCCACCTCGTGTTGGTCGCAACCCAAAAACTGGCAGCAAAGTACAAGTACCTGCAAAACATGTACCTCACTTTAAAGCTGGTAAAGAGTTACGTGAGCGCGTTGACTTGGCTTAATTATTCAAGCATCAAGTAAAAACAAACGGCGTTAATCCAAATTGGGTTAACGCCGTTTTTACTGGTGGTTTACTTATGTTTTACCTAGCCCTTTTTACTCAGCACCAGTAAAATTATGCTTAATTGATTCTTTAAACTCACCCACTTAAACAAGGCAACATAACAATGGAATTTGAATTCTGGTGGCTTATCGCCCTACCCTTGTTTTTCACATTAGGTTGGATTGCAGCACGTATTGATATCCAACAATTACTTTCAGAATCAACATCACTCCCAGCAGCCTATTTCAAAGGGCTAAACTTCCTCATTTCAGATCAACAGGACAAGGCAATTGAAGCCTTTACTGAAGCAGTTCAAGCCAACTCGGAATCACTAGAACTTCATTTCGCACTTGGTAGCTTATTTAGACGTAGCGGTGAAGTAGACAGAGCAATCAACTTGCATTTGAGTTTATTAGATCGCAAAGAGTTACCAGCAGCACAAAAACAAGCCATTAAGGCTGAATTAGCCCAAGACTATCTAAAAGCAGGCTTATATGACCGCGCAGAAGAGCTATTTAGCAGTCTAGATGATGGTCGATATCAACAAGCTTCTTTAAGAGCCTTATTGGAAATTTATATTCGAGAACGTGAATGGCAAAGAGCTATTAAATCTGCGACTGAGCTAGAGCGGATTTCTGGCGTACCTTTCCGCAAAGAAATCGCACAGTTCTACTGCGAAATGGCGGTTAAATCGTTATTAGAGAATGATGCTCATACCGCAAGACATGAGCTGGAAATGGCCTTAGATTCAAACAAGAACTGTGTCCGTGCAAACATCATGCTAGGCGACATGGAAGCAAGTACAAATGCTCACAAAGCGGCACTTTCATTCTGGAAAAGAATTGAAACTCAGCAATCTGAATTTTTGGGAATGGTTGCGCCCAAAATATTGGCCAGCTATAAAGCGCTAGGCGCTTTTAACGAAGGACTGGATTTACTAAAAGCCTATTTTAAAGTGCATAAACTTCCCTCTTTGTTAAGCGTTCTATTCGAAAACACATTAAGCGAAGAAGGCGCAGTAGCAGCAGCAAAAATGGCATTAAATGACTTGGAACGTAAACCAAGCTTACAAACCTTAGATCATTTACTTAAAGCTCGTGCTCAGAGCAATGAGGCTGCGGGTGATGGCGATACCGTTCTTATCCAACAAACAGTACGCAATGCCATAGGTAATCGCAACGCATATTGTTGCGATCAATGTGGCTTCCGTGCCCGTAACTTCCACTGGCAATGTCCTGCATGTAACGCATGGGAAGCCCTACCTCCAGAACCAAAAGAAACCGCCGTATGAACCAAAATATCGCAGACCCTAAAATCGTCGTAGCACTTGATTTTGCAGAAGCAAAACAAGCATTAGCTTTTACCAAACAACTTGATCCACAACTTTGCAGAGTCAAAGTTGGTAAAGAACTTTTCACTGCTGCAGGCCCTCAATTAGTGGAAGCTTTAATCAACCAAGGTCACAGTGTATTTTTAGATTTAAAATTCCACGACATCCCAACAACTGTTTCAAAAGCTTGTGAAGCAGCCAGTCGTTTAGGCGTTTGGATGCTGAATGTACATGCCTCTGGTGGGCTGGCAATGATGGAAGAAGCTAAGAACGGGGTTGCGCGCTCTGGTCATAATCCACTACTTATTGCGGTTACCGTACTAACCAGCATGAATCAAGCGATGCTCAATCAAGTCGGCGTAGCTGGAAATTTAACTGATCAAGTACTCAATCTGGCACAACTCACAAAACAGGCAGGCTTAGATGGTGTTGTATGCTCAGCCGCTGAAGCAAGCATGTTAAGAGAAAAGCTTGGTAGTAATTTTTGTTTAGTCACGCCAGGCATACGCCCAATTGATGCGAGCCTAGATGATCAATCACGTGCAGTCACTCCCGAGCATGCAATTAAGCTAGGCTCAAACTATCTCGTCATTGGACGACCAATTACCAAAGCTGAAAACCCATTAAAGGCGCTTGAAGAAATCAACAAAAGTATTAAATATAATTAAATTAATATAATGTTCACTATTAGATATAAGTGAACATTATCATTTTCCTATCTAGTTATAAATCAACGCTTTAGTTTTGAAGCGCTAAAATTGCGCTAAAT
>JBEDFH010000101.1:0-3721 GCA_041175265.1 Pseudomonadota bacterium
GTATGGAGTGTTTGATAGTAAGCATGTTTTAGTGAAAACGCTAAGAGAGTGGGGCTTGGCTTTACCAAATCAGTTGCCTGAATTTAAAAAGCAATTGATGAAATACGCCCTGATTTAGGGAATTAAATTTAATTATTAGGTTTTAGGAAAGTATATATGGTCAGAAAATTGTCATTAGTGTTGGGATTCATCAGCTTTAGTTTGGGTGCATGGGCAGATGAAACTTCGCTGCGGAAATTAATCGAAGTTGCATATCCAAAGATGAGTGTGGAAAGTGTGACTAAGACCAATCACTCTGGATTGTATGAGGTTTATATGGGGGGGCAGATTATCTATACCGATGAGAAATTTAGTTTTCTCATTGCTGAAGGTCGTATGGTTGACACTAAAACTAAGCGTGATATTACTTCAGATCGTTTAGCTGATTTAAGCAAAATAGATTTTTCTAGTTTGCCGTTAGATCAGGCAATTAAAGTTGTTAAAGGCAACGGCAATAAAAAAATAGCGGTATTTTCTGATCCTGACTGTCCATTTTGTAAGCGTTTGGAACAAAATGAACTAAGTGCAATTAATGATGTAACGATATATACATTTTTATTGCCTTTAGATCAGTTGCATCCAGATGCTGCTAATAAAGCTAAAGCGATTTGGTGCAGTGCTGACAAATCTAAGGCTTGGAATGATTGGGTTTTAAATGGCCAATTGCCAAAGAGGATAAGCAATTGTGATACACCATTAGAGAAAAATTCTGCATTAGCTAAGAAGCTTGGTGTTGCAAGTACACCAACTTTATTCTTTGTTGATGGAAAACGTATGCTGGGTGCGTACCCGGCGGCTGAAATTGAAAAGGCATTATTGGCCACTAAAAAGTAAGCGATTCAAACTAAATAAAAACGGCTTTAAGGGTTGCCCTTAAAGCCGTTTTTATTTGAGCCGTTATTTCTTAGCGAACAGATTTACATTTGACTGATAATTTCATCGCCAAATTGGGCACTGCCTACTTGAGTCGCGCCATCCATTTGAGATGAGAAGTCATGCGTTACGCGTTTTGCGCTAATCGCTTTCCCCACGCCTTTTAAGACTAGATCGGCAGCCTCTGTCCAGCCTAGGTGACGTAACATCATTTCAGCTGAAAGAATAATTGAGCTTGGATTTGCAATATCCTTGCCAGCAATTTTAGGGGCTGTGCCGTGCGTTGCTTCAAACATCGCAACAGTGTCAGATAGGTTAGCGCCTGGTGCAATCCCAATGCCACCAACTTGTGCTGCAAGTGCATCAGACATATAGTCGCCGTTCAAATTAAGTGCAGCAACAACGTCATAATCGCTAGGGTGTAATAAAATCTCTTGTAAGAATGCATCTGCGATGCAGTCTTTGATAATAATGCCGTTAGGCAGTTTGCACCATGGGCCACCGTCAATCTCTACCGCACCAAATTCTTGTTTGGCGATTTCATAACCCCAGTCTCTAAAGCCACCTTCGGTGAACTTCATGATATTGCCTTTGTGGGTGATCGTGACCGACTTGCGATTATTGTCGATCGCGTATTGAATCGCCTTACGGATTAAACGTTTGCTGCCATCAACAGAAACCGGTTTAATACCAATTGCTGAAGACTCTGGGAAGCGAATTTTTTTACGCATTCCCATATCACTTAAAAACGCGATGACTTTTTCAGCTTCTGGTGTGCCTGCCGCCCATTCAATCCCAGCATAAATATCTTCTGTATTTTCACGGAAAATTACCATGTCAGTTTTTTCAGGGTGTTTAACTGGGCTAGGTACGCCTGTAAAGTATTGAATTGGGCGTAAGCAAACGTATAAATCGAGTTCTTGTCTTAATGTAACATTCAATGAGCGGATGCCACCCCCAACTGGTGTTGTTAATGGGCCCTTGATTGAAATGACATAGTCACGCACGGCTTTCATGGTCTCTTCTGGCAGCCAAGTGTCTTTATCGTAAACTTTGGTTGCCTTTTCGCCAGCATAAACTTCCATCCAAGCAATTTTTCTTTTGCCGCTGTAAGCTTTTGTTACTGCAGCATCAACAACTTTTTGCATTGGAGGTGTAATGTCTATACCAATGCCATCACCTTCAATAAATGGGATAATAGGTTGGTCTGGGACATTCAGCGTGTTGTCAGGATTAACGGTGATTTTCTCACCAAAGTTTGGAACTGTGATTTTGGATGGCATGCTTGATAAATCCTATGTAGTAAAACTTATGTGTTAAAACTTAAAAAAATTGAGTGCTATGTTAATTCTGTTCAATAAGCCCTATGGTGTTGTGTGTCAATTTAGTGCTCACGAAAATCACCAAACATTGGCTGACTATATCGCTATTCCAAATGTCTATGCGGCAGGCCGTCTAGATACAGATAGCGAAGGATTGCTTATTTTAACCGATGACGGCGCACTACAACATCGTCTTTCGCACCCTAAACATAAAGAAATTAAAACTTATTGGGCGCAAGTCGAAGGTGCTCCTACTGAAGCAGATTTAATGCCACTTTTAACAGGAGTGGATTTGGGTGATTTTGTGACCGCGCCCGCGCAAGTAAAAGTTATCGCAGAGCCTCATCAATTATGGCCGCGCAATCCGCCAATTAGAGATCGCAAAGCAATACCAACTACATGGTTGGAAATAAAGATTTCTGAAGGTAAAAACCGCCAAGTCCGACGCATGACTGCTAAGGTTGGCTTTCCCACTTTGCGTTTGATTAGATATGCGATAGGTCAGCATTGTCTTGATGATTTGTCCTTGGGGACTTGGCGGAAAATTTAATTTCTAAATTGCACCAAATAAGGGCTTAAACGCTTATTTATTGCTTATGGTAAACTTGAGAGTATTCATTTAAACGAATTAAGAGAATTTCATGTCTGGTAATACCATTGGTACATTATTTACGCTGACTTCATTTGGCGAATCTCACGGCGCTGCTATCGGTGGCGTGGTAGATGGATGCCCTCCAGGATTAGAGTTGTCCGCTGAAGATTTGCAGGTGGATTTGGATAGACGTAAACCAGGTACATCACGTCATGTAACTCAACGTAGTGAAGCAGATAGCGTAGAGATTCTTTCTGGTGTCTTTGAAGGCAAAACAACTGGTGCTCCGATTGGATTGCTGATTCGTAACACAGACCAACGCAGTCAAGACTATAGCAAGATTATGGACACTTTCCGTCCAGGTCACGCAGATTATACGTACACACAAAAATATGGCATTCGCGATTATCGTGGTGGTGGTCGTTCTAGTGCCCGCGAAACTGCGGTTCGTGTTGCTGCTGGTGCGATAGCCAAAAAATGGTTGAAGCAACGTTATGGTGTGACGATTCGTGCTTATTTGAGTCAGCTTGGCGAACTTAATATTCCTTTCGCAAGTTGGGATGATTTACAGTATTCTGATAACAAAATTTTTACGCCGAATATGGCGATGATGCCTGAGCTAGAATCTTATCTAGATCATGTCCGTGCTGAGCGTGATTCGGTAGGAGCACAAATTACTGTTATTGCTGAGGGCGTGCCTGTGGGCTGGGGTGAACCCATTTTTGATCGGCTAGATGCTGAGATCGCTTATGCAATGATGGGAATTAACGCAGTCAAGGGTGTTGAAATTGGCGCAGGTTTTGATTCTGTTGTTCAGCGGGGTAGTGTGCATAGTGATGAGCTTACACCTAATGGTTTTGCCACTAATCATGCTGGCGGTATCTTAGGTGGTATT
>JBEDFH010000102.1:0-3712 GCA_041175265.1 Pseudomonadota bacterium
GGCGTATACTGTTAATTATAGCTTTGTTAAATCATGAAAAAGGTTCAGATGTCAGCTGATTCAAATCCTATTCTTAATCAATCCGAATTACGTTATCGCCGTTTGTTTGAGACGGCGCAAGACGGTATTTTGATTTTGGATTATAAAACCGGCGAGATTGAAGATGTAAACCCGTTTTTATTAGATTTACTTGGATATGAAAAAGCAGATTTGGTAGGCAAAGTGTTGTGGGAAATTGGCGCGATTGTTGATAAAAAGCCAGCAATTGTGGCTTTTGAGGTGTTGAAAGAAAAAGGTTATATTCGTTATGAAGATTTACCGCTCAAGACTAAACAAGGTCGTTTGATTAATGTTGAGTTTGTGAGTAATGCTTATGATGTTGGTTTGGATAGAGTGATTCAGTGCAATATTCGTGATATTTCGATTAGGAAATCAGCTGAAGCCGACTTGTTAGCATCAAAAGATGAATTGGAAAAGCGTAATTGGGCAATTTTAGCTTACGCTCAGGCCTCGCTAGCTTTATCTCATACTGATACCGCTGAAAATCTTATCCAGAACGTCTGCGATGCTATTGTGCAGCAAGTCCCCTTTGTTATTTCTTGGGTTGGTTTGGCAGAATCGGATGAGGAAAAATCTGTTCGAGTTGCTGGAATTGCCGGCTCGGAGAAGGCTTACGCAAAGGGGATTAGTGTGAGCTGGTCAGCGCAATCACCTAAAGGGATTGGTCCAACAGGACAGTGCATTCGTACAGGAAAATCTGTAGTTATTTTAGATACCTTAAAAGACCCCAATTTTGAGCCATGGCGAGAGCGTGCGACCCAATACGGAATACGTTGTTGTGTCGCGACTCCTATTTCAGATGAAGATCAAACAATCGGCGCTTTAATGGTTTACGCCAAGATCCCTAATGCTTTTTCTGAAAGCGAAATACATTTGTTTGAAAATCTTGCGAATGAGATTGGATTTGGTTTGCGTTCTATGGCTCGTCGTGAGCAACTGGCTGATGAAATGCACAAACGAGAGCAAGTGCAGAAGAAGCTTTACAAAGCTTTAGAGTCAACGATTGAGGCGATGTCTAAAACCATGGAGTGGCGTGATCCTTATACGGCAGGGCATCAAAGACGTGTTGCAGAAATTGCTGTTGCCATCGCTAAAGAGCTTGGTTGGGATGATGTTCGCTTAAATGGATTGCATCTTGGTTGTATGGTGCACGACATCGGTAAAGTGGCCATCCCTTCGGAAATCTTAACTAAGCCAAGCAAACTGACGGCATTAGAAATGCAGATGGTGAAAGGTCATGTGGAAACAAGTTATGAAATCCTAAAAGACATTCCATTTTTTTGGCCAATTGCGGATATGGTGCATCAGCATCACGAAAGGATGGATGGATCAGGTTATCCCTGTGGCTTGAAAGGTAATCAAATCATCCTTGAGGCTAGGGTTTTGGCTGTGGCTGATACGGTTGAAGCGATGGCTTCTCATCGGCCTTATCGTGCAGCCATTGGGCTTGAGGCTGCATTAAAAGTAATTACTGATGGACGCGGTACATTGTTTGATTCGACTGTTGTTGATGCTTGCTTGAAACTTTTTAAAGAAAAGCATTATCAATTACCTGAAAATTAAGTTTTCGACGCTTAATTCTGTATTTGAACTATTTCTTTTTCCTCGTCGTCGAAGTCCTTGTAAAGCCTGTCAAGGCTGGTTTGAGTATGGTATATTTATATCCTATTTACAACTTTCCAATAAGCGCTTGCGATCAATATTGAATGCGTTTATTTTTTTGAATTAAGTTATTGAATTAAAGGCGTATCGTTATGTTAGAAGCTATTCGTGCACATTCCCAAGGTTGGTTGGCTAAGCTGATTCTTACACTCATTGCTGTGCCATTTGCTTTGTTTGGTATCGATGCTTATTTAAAAAATGCTGGCAGTGATGCTGCTGTAGCTAAAGTGGCTGGATCGTCAGTTTCTGTAGTTGAGTACAGAAATGCGATGCAAAGCTTAAGAAATAAGATGCAATCTGAAGGTCAAAAAGATTTGTCTTTGCTTGACACGCCTCAAGCTAGACTGACTGTACTTAATCGTTTGATTAATACGCGATTATTGAATGCAGAAGCTCAAGACAGTAAATTCAAAATCAGTAATGAGCAGTTGAGTGAGTTCGTTATTACACTCCCTGAATTTCAGCAAAATGGTAAATTTTCTCAAGAGGTTTACGATAAGTTGCTTACACAGAACCAAATGAGCCCCTCTAAATTTGAAAATATGATGCGCGGTGAGTTGGTTACACAACAAGTACGTGATGGTATCCCACCTTTAGCATTTGCTACTAAGGCAGTTGAAGATCACGCAATTAAGACTGAGCTTCAACAGCGTGAAGTTACGATTGCCGAAATTAAGTCTGCTGATTTTATTTCTCAAGTAAAAGTAGAGGATGCGGAAGTTAAAGCTTATTACGAAAAGCATAAAGATAAATTTCAAGTTCCAGAGCAAGTTAAATTGGAGTTTGTAAGATTCTCAGCTAATGATTTAATTATGAAAATGCAAGTGACTGAAGAAGACTCTAAGCGTTTTTACAATGAGAATGCTGCAAAATTTCAGGGTGATGAGAAGCGTCGTGCTAGCCATATTTTGATTGGTTTTGGTCCAGGGGCAACGCCTGAAGCTAAAGCGCAAGCTAAGAAAAAGGCTGAAGAAATTTTGGCTGAAGTAAAAAAGAATCCAGCTAAATTTGCTGAGTTGGCTAAGAAAAACTCTCAGGATCCTGGCTCAGCTGAAAAGGGCGGCGACTTGGGTATGTTTGGTCGTGGCGCCATGGTTAAAGCATTTGAAGATGCAGCTTACTCGATGAAACCTGGGCAAGTGAGTGACTTAGTTCAATCTGAGTTTGGTTTTCACATTATTAAATTAACTGAGGTTAGTGGCCAAGCACAAAGCTATGAGTCCTTAAAACCTCAAATTCGTGCTGAATTAATGTATCAAAAAGCATTAGCTAAGTTCTCAGAAGAAGCTGAAAACTTTAACAATCTCGTTTATGAGCAATCTTCTAGCTTGAAGCCTGCCGCTGACAACTACGGTTTGCAAGTGCAAAAGACAGACTGGGTTAGCGCTACTGATGGCGCTAAATTCTTTAAAAATGATAAGTTGATGAGTTTGGTATTTAGTAATGAAGTGCTTAATGACAAGCGCAATACAGAGGCTGTTGAAGTTGCTAACAACACTTTAGTTGCAGCTCGTGTGGTTGAACATAAAGCTGCAGCGCCTCGTAGTTTTGATGAAGTTAAGGCAGGTATTACTGATTTCTTGAAAATTGAGAAAGCTTCGAAATTAGCCATTGAAAAAGGTAATGCTGCGCTTGCTAGCTTGAAGCAAAACCAAGCTGTTTCAAATATTGATTGGATTCCAGCAGTGACTGTTGATCGTAAGAATGCCCAAGGTTTAACTGAGTTGACGATGTCTAATGTTTTTAAAATTAATACAACTAAATTACCTGCATATGCTGGCGTTTCTGATAGTAAAAAAGGTTTCTTGTTGATTAAAGTAGTTGCAGTTCATGATGCTGATGAAGACACTGTTAAGTCAGCTTCTGCTGACTATAAAGCTGCGCTTGCTGCTGAATATGGCGCAGCTTACATTGCAACATTAAAAACAAAAAATAAAGTGTCTGTGAATCAACGCTTGTTGATGGGTGACATGGCAGCTCAGTAATTTAG
>JBEDFH010000103.1:0-4809 GCA_041175265.1 Pseudomonadota bacterium
TTTGAGAAGATTGCAAGCTATGGTTTTGAGTCTGGTAGTAGCAATCATAAAAACCGCATGCAAACAATCAAACAAGCGCAAGACAACTATGGTGTGGTCATTGATACGCATACGGCAGATGGTTTGAAGGTTGCGCTTGAACTTAGAGATGTTAATACGCCTATGTTGGTCTTAGAAACTGCTTTGCCAGTTAAATTTGAGGATGCCATTATTGAGGCCTTAGGTGATGCCCCGGAGCGTCCAGCAGCATTAGAGGGAATTGAAAAATTGCCTCAACGCTTTGAGGTAATGGATGCCGATGTGAACGCAATTAAAGCTTATATCGTAGCAAACACTTAAGTCATCGTAATAAGCCATACGGAGCAGTTAGCATGAAACAATATCAAGACTTAATGCGCCATGTCCTAACGCATGGCAACAAAAAAGAAGACCGTACAGGTACAGGTACAGTTTCTGTTTTTGGCTATCAAATGCGTTTTGATTTGAATGCAGGTTTCCCACTTCTTACGACTAAAAAAGTTCATCTAAAATCCATTATTCATGAGTTGCTTTGGTTCTTGCAAGGCAGCACTAACATTGCATATCTAAAAGAAAATGGCGTGCGCATTTGGGATGAGTGGGCGGATGAAAAAGGTAATTTAGGACCTGTTTATGGTTATCAATGGCGCAACTGGCCTAAGCCAGATGGGACGCACATTGATCAAATTACCCAAGTAGTGAATATGATTAAGAGCAATCCTGATTCTCGTCGTTTGATTGTGTCTGCTTGGAACGTGGCGGATGTTGATCAAATGAAATTGCCGCCTTGTCATGCGTTCTTCCAGTTTTATGTGGCCGATGGAAAATTGAGCTGTCAGCTTTATCAGCGCAGTGCTGATATATTTTTAGGTGTGCCATTCAATATTGCTTCTTATGCCTTGCTTACCATGATGGTAGCGCAGGTATGTGGTTTAAAACTGGGCGATTTCGTACACACACTGGGTGATGCACATATCTACAGCAACCATTTTGAGCAAGTAAATGAACAGCTCACACGAGATTTACGTGCATTGCCAACTATGCATATCAATCCAAACGTGAAAGATATTTTTGACTTCAAATTTGAAGATTTCACATTAGAAGGCTACGATCCTCATCCTGCAATTAAAGGCGTAGTGGCTGTTTAAGATGGCATGCTTGTCTATTATTGTCGCAACAGCAAAAAATCGCGTCATTGGATCGCGTCATTGGGGTTAATAACACCTTACCCTGGCATTTGCCTGAAGATCTCAAGCGTTTTCGTGCCTTAACGACTGGCCATCACATTATCATGGGGCGTAAAACTTATGATTCTTTAGGCCGATTATTGCCCGGTAGAACGACTGTGATTGTGACGCGTAATCAAGCTTACAAAGTTGAAGGTGCAATTGTTGTTCATAGCATCGAGGATGCAATTGCGGCTTGTGGTGACGATCAAGAAGTATTCCTAATTGGTGGTGCAGAGCTTTATCAAGATGGCTTGAAACTAGCTAATAAGTTATATATCACTGAAATCGATGCAGAATATGAGGGTGATGCTTTTTTCCCTGAATTTGATTTGTCCGAATGGAATGTAGAGGCGGCTGAGTCTTATATCTCTGCTAATGGTTTAAGTTTTAGATACCTTACGTATCAGCGAAAATAAAAGTTTAAATAATAAAAAAGGCGCTTCAAGCGCCTTTTTTATTATTGCCAATTTATTCCGCCACGCAATCCACGTAGTACATGGCTTTGCCATCGACTACTTGTTTTACTAAGCCGTGAACATCGGTTTCAAACCCAGGGAAGCGTTCGTTAAACTCTCTCGCAAACTTCAAGTAGTTCACGATAATTCCATTGAACTGTTCGCCAGGAATGAGCAATGGAATGCCAGGTGGGTAAGGAGTCAGCAAGACTGCAGTAATGCGTCCTTCAAGCTCATCGATTAATACACGGTCAATTTCACGGTGCGCCATTTTTGCAAATGCATCAGTCGGTTTCATAGCCGGAACCATGTTAGATAGATACATTTCTGTCGTTAAGCGAGCAACGTCATTCTTTTTATAAATTTCATGAATTTGCGTACATAAATCTTTGAGGCCAGTCATTTCGTAGCGTGGATGTTTAGCTACGAACTCGGGTAGTACTTTCCAAAGCGGTTGGTTTTTATCGTAATCATCTTTGAATTGCTGGAGTGCAGCTACCATTGTATTCCAGCGACCCTTGGTGATGCCGATGGTAAACATAATGAAGAATGAATAAAGGCCTGTTTTTTCAACAATGACGCCATGTTCTGAAAGGTATTTGGTGACAATCGCCGCTGGAATACCAAACTCATCAGAGAAGTCGCCGTCAACGTCCAAACCTGGGGTAATAATTGTTGCTTTAATTGGATCGAGCATGTTGAAGCCTTCAGCTAAATTGCCAAATCCATGCCAGCGTTCGTTTGCTTTCAACATCCAAGCTTCGCGCTCTTCAATACCTTCTTCAGATAAGTCGTTAGGTCCCCAAACTTTAAACCACCAATCAGCACCCCATTCTTCGTCAACCTTACGCATTGCACGGCGGAAGTCGAGGGCTTCCATAATTGACTCTTCAACAAGTACTGTGCCGCCAGGGGCTTCCATCATGGCTGCAGCAACGTCACAGCTTGCGATAATTGAATATTGAGGGCTTGTTGACGTGTGCATTAAGTAGGCTTCATTAAACACATCACGGTCTAATTGAATGTTCTCTGCATCTTCAACCAAAATCTGAGATGCTTGGCTTAACCCAGCAAGTAGCTTATGGGTAGATTGTGTTGAAAATATCATTGATTCTTTGCAACGTGGGCGATCAGCACCTATTGCATGATAGTCGCCATAGAAATCATGGAATGTTGCATGTGGAAGCCAAGCTTCATCAAAATGAAGTGTATCAATCTTGCCATCCAGCATTTCTTTGATTTCTTCAACGTTGTAAAGCACGCCATCGTAAGTTGATTGCGTAATTGTCAGTACACGTGGTTTTGCATTTTTATCGGTCGCAAAAGGGTTTGCTTCGATTTTTTTCTTGATGTTTTCCCATTCAAATTCTGCTTTCGGAATTGGTCCGATAATGCCGAAATGGTTGCGTGTTGGCATCAAAAATACTGGGATAGCACCCGTCATGATGATGGAGTGCAACACTGATTTATGACAATTACGATCGACAACAACGATATCGCCTGGCGCAACAGTTGAGTTCCAAACAATCTTGTTAGATGTCGATGTACCATTAGTAACGAAATATAAATGATCGCAGTTGTAAATGCGCGCTGCATTTCTTTCCGAAGCTGCTACGGGACCAGTATGATCAAGTAGCTGTCCAAGTTCATCTACAGCGTTACAAACGTCAGCACGAAGCATGTTTTCACCAAAAAATTGATGGAACATTTGACCGACTGGCGATTTTAAAAATGCTACGCCACCTGAGTGGCCTGGGCAGTGCCATGAGTAAGAGCCATCAGCCGCATAGTGTGTTAGGGCTTTAAAGAATGGAGGAGGTAAACTATCCAAGTAAGCTTTTGCTTCACGAATGATTAAGCGCGCCACAAACTCTGGTGTGTCTTCATTCATGTGGATGAAGCCGTGTAGTTCACGTAAAACATCATTAGGAATGTGACGTGAAGTCCGTGTTTCACCGTGTAAGAAAATAGGGATTTCTTCGTTGCGATAACGAATTTCGTTTACAAAAGTACGTAGTTGCTCAATTGCTTCTGGTTTTTCTTCTACGATTTCCTCATCGTCAATCGACAAGATAAAGGCTGAAGCACGACTTTGTTGCTGCGCGAATGAAGTGAGGTCGCCGTAACTGGTCACACCCAATACTTCAAAACCTTCTTCTTCAATCGCCTCCGCAAGTACCCGAATGCCAAGGCCTGAAGAGTTTTCAGAGCGAAAATCTTCGTCGATGATAACAATTGGAAATCTAAATTTCATTTCAATGCCTTCATAAATTTATTTTGATGGCGAATCGCCACGTCGCGTGCTCGCTCATTTCTTGTCTATCTTAATGATATGCCAGCGTCATTCGCTGTGCGTCTTCTTGCGTTTCATCCAGCAAAAGTAAATTTCTGTTTGGCATTGCCGCACTTAATTTAAATTTTAGGTAATGTTACGCCGACTTGGCCTTGATACTTGCCACCACGGTCTTTGTAACTTGTTTCACAAATATCATCTTCGTCTGCTTCAAAGAACAATACTTGTGCGCAACCTTCATTCGCGTAAATTTTTGCTGGAAGCGGAGTGGTGTTGCTGAACTCCAGTGTTACATAGCCTTCCCATTCTGGCTCGAAAGGGGTGACGTTAACGATAATGCCACAACGTGCGTAAGTTGATTTGCCTAAGCAAACAGTCAAAACGTTACGTGGAATACGGAAGTACTCGACCGTACGTGCCAAAGCAAAAGAGTTTGGAGGAATAATGCAGTAATCTGCG
The DNA here is from genome assembly GCA_041175265.1 of Pseudomonadota bacterium. Taxonomy (GTDB): domain Bacteria; phylum Pseudomonadota; class Gammaproteobacteria; order Burkholderiales; family Methylophilaceae; genus Methylopumilus_A. Next base: position 4,455 of record JBEDFH010000103.1, read on the forward strand.
TTTACTTCTACAAATGAATTTGGATCAAAGTTCTTTGGATCAACGATCGTGCTGTTGAGATTGGTAAAAAGTTTAAATTCTTTTGAGCAACGAATGTCGTAACCGTAGCTAGATGTACCATATGAAACTAAGCGCTGACCTTCAGCATTTATTTTTACTTGATTAGGCTCAAACGGCTCAATCATGCCGTGTTGCTCAGCCATGCGGCGTATCCACTTATCCGATTTTATGCTCATCTTTTACTCAACTATTAAAATTAAAAAAATCAAACTTAATAAAATTAAAATGCCCACGCATTATGCCATTTTACTGACAAAAAACACGTAGGCAATTTAATGTTTTTTTAGGCTAAATT
>JBEDFH010000104.1:0-3861 GCA_041175265.1 Pseudomonadota bacterium
TTTTGGGATCAGCACAGTAAGGCCATGGAATCTTGGCAAGATGCAGGTCGCATGTTTTATAGAATTACTGGACCACTTTGCCAAACATTTCTGATTAATGAGTTTGTTTTTTACGCTTACGAAAAACCATTCGAAGCGATCGTAAGGAATGTGGAAGGTAAAACCGCGATTCTGGAAATTATTAAAGACTTCACTCAAGTGAAACATAATGTTTGGGGAATCACAGCTCGTAATCGGGAGCAAAATTTTGCGTTCAACTTGCTCATGGACCCAGATGTTGATTTCGTTTCATTGTTAGGTCAAGCCGGCAGCGGGAAAACACTATTAACCCTTGCGGCGGCGCTTACTCAAACATTAGATAAAAAAATTTACAGTGAAATCATTATGACCCGCGTCACGATCTCGGTTGGTGAAGATATTGGATTCTTACCAGGTACCGAGGAAGAGAAAATGGCGCCGTGGATGGGCGCATTAGAAGATAATTTGGACGTCTTAAATCAGTCAGATGAAAATGTTGGGGAGTGGGGTCGTGCAGTTACCCAAGATCTGGTTCGCAGCCGCCTCAAAATCAAATCTCTTAATTTTATGCGTGGGCGCACGTTCTTGAACAAATTCTTAATTATCGACGAAGCTCAAAATCTAACGCCTAAACAAATGAAGACTTTAATTACTCGAGCAGGCCCTGGAACAAAGGTCGTTTGTCTAGGAAATATTGCACAAATTGACACCCCTTACTTAACAGAGGGAAGCTCAGGCTTAACATATGTAGTGGATAGATTTAAGGGTTGGGGCCATAATGGTCACGTTACACTTATGCGCGGTGAGCGTTCACGATTAGCAGACTTTGCTGCAGAAATTTTATAACTCAATGACCAAAGGCTTTTACGTTTTACTGGCTGCCCAGTTTTTATCAGCGCTTGCAGATAATGCTTTGCTTTTTGCAGCAATTGCCTTGCTGCAAGAAATGCAATCGCCAAACTGGCATAAACCACTTTTACTGCAGTTTTTTGTTATTTCATATATCGTATTAGCACCCTTTGTCGGATCGTTCGCTGATGCCCTCCCCAAGGGGCGTGTAATGTTTATTTCTAATGGCATTAAGTTCTTTGGCAGCCTTGCAATGCTTTTTGGGATGCCACCGCTTTATGCTTACGGAATAGTTGGTATCGGTGCTGCTGCATATTCCCCTGCTAAATACGGGATTCTGACTGAACTTTTACCGCCAAGTAAATTAGTCAGCGCCAATGGCTGGATGGAAGGCTCAACCGTGATTGCCATTATCCTTGGCGCAATCTTTGGGGGGCATCTCGCTAGCATCAACACGCAAATGGCGATCATTGTGATTACATCTCTATATCTTGTCGCTGCAGCCTTTAATACTTTTATTCCTAAAATGCCTATTGAGCATGAAATTAAGAATAAAAATCCAATTTGTATGATGATTGATTTCTATAAATCATTTTTTACACTATGGCGAGATCCTCAAGGTCAGGTTTCATTGGCCGTCACGACCTTATTCTGGGGAGCAGGTGCCACACTTAGATTAGTGGTCATTGCATGGGCAGGCATTGCATTAGGCTTTGGCCTTGATCTTGCTACTCAGCTCACTGCATGGGTTGCTTTAGGCATTGCACTAGGCTCTGTCATTGCAGCACGTTACATCAGCCTAGAAAACTCAATCAAAGTCATGCCAGCTGGCATCTTAATGGGCTTTGTTGTCATCATTATGGTCTTTATTAAGGAATGGCACCTTGCCGCTGCATTGCTATTCGGAATCGGCGTATTAAGTGGATTCTTTGTAGTGCCGCTCAATGCACTTCTTCAACATCGTGGGCATTTGCTAATAGGTGCTGGGCATTCAATTGCAGTTCAGAATTTTAATGAAAACCTGGGAATTTTATTGGTGAGTGGCGCTTATACGCTAATGGTCAAGGCGAACATTCATATCAATCATATTGTAGTCATCTTTGGTCTATTCGTGATCCTGAGCATGACGGCAATCAATCAACTCTATCGCCATCATTTACAAGCAAAATAAATAATAAAAAAGCCTAGCAATGCTAGGCTTTTTTATTATTCGACATAACACTTAATGTAATTTAACGTGAGGCTCTGTTCGACGTGTAATCAGACGTGCCAACATCTGCAAGAACACACTAAAGAATCCATGAAGCGCCATTAAATGCATTTGATACAGTGATTGATACATCAACCTCGCAAAGATGCCTTCAACAAACATCGTGCCGCCAGAAACTGACCCCATCAAACTACCAACCGTAGAATAACGACCTAAATTCACTAATGAACCGTAATCTCGATACGTATATTGAGGTAAGTTTGTTTTGCCTTGAACGCGCAATTTGATTGTTTTAACCAACATTGAGGCTTGTTGATGTGCTGATTGCGCACGCGGCGGTACGTTCTGGTCAGTACCTTCCATAGGACATGCAGCACAATCACCAAACGCAAATACATCTGTGTCCATTGTTGTTTGCAAAGTACGATGCACAACTAACTGATTGATACGGTTACTTTCCAATCCATCTAAACCGTTTAGGAAATCAGGTGCTTTAATACCAGCAGCCCAAACTACTAGTTCTGATGGAATAAAGCGTCCCGTATGCGTGTGAATACCTTTATCACTAACTTCAGTTACCCGCTCACCCGCATAAACATGCACACGTAATTTGCGCAATTCTAAATCAACTGCCTTAGATAAATTAGGTGGTAAAGCTGGCAGCACACGATCCGATGCCTCAATTAATGAGATACGAACATCTTTGTCAGGGTCAATTTTATCTAAGCCGTAAGCAGCCAACTCACGTGTTGTATTGTGCAATTCAGCAGATAACTCAACACCAGTTGCGCCCGCACCAACAATCACAACTTCCAATTGGCCTGCGTTAACAGGGCCAACTTGCGTTTGCGCTCGCACTAATGCGTTATGTAATCTGCGGTGAAAGCGTTCCGCTTGATCTTGCGTATCCAAAGCAATTGAATTTTCACGTGCGCCTTTAACGCCGAAATCATTTGTAGTACTTCCAACCGCAATGATCAGAGTATCGTAGGGAATGGTTCGACGCGGAATAATCTCTTCGCCATCCTCATCATAATTGGCACTGATATAAACTTCTTTCTTAGTTCTATCCAATCCATCCATTTCACCTAGACGGAAATTGAAATGATGCCAATGTGCTTGGGCTAAATACTCCAACTCATGCTTGTCAGGATTCATGCTCCCAGCAGCAATCTCATGCAACAAAGGCTTCCAAACATGTGTTCTAGTACGATCAATTAAGGTAATCTCAGCCTTACCTTTACGTCCAAGCTTATCTCCTAAGCGGGTCGCTAGCTCAAGTCCGCCAGCTCCACCGCCAACGATAACCACTTGGTGAAGTTTTGGTTTATTGATTGAGCTTTTCTTAAATTTCATGAAATTACCTTAATTAGATTAATACGTTTATTCGTTACCTGTGAGTTTCTCATTATGACTGCGAACCCACGCCTGAATTTTTAATACTTCATCAGGCATTAAACCATTTGAGGGATCTGAAGGATCCATCAAACCTTTACCTTTAGCACCCATACCACCGTTTGTGCCGTGCCAGATTGTCTCAAACATTCCTTTGTTTGTTGCATCTTTAGCATACTTAAAATCGCGGTAACCGCGTCAGCATTGCCAATATAAGTATTCTTACCTGTTGCCAAAAATTCTTTTGCTACTGGGGTATCAAATAACTCTGATTTGATTTCTATCGCTGAACCATCTTGAGTTGTTACAAATTTGACCGAATCCGCGCTAGCAGAACCGTCACCAGATGGTTTTCCAGAACAGCTCGCAAGTAAAGTAAGTGTCAGAGC
>JBEDFH010000105.1:0-3608 GCA_041175265.1 Pseudomonadota bacterium
ATGTTGGCTGAGCTGATGCGTTTTAGACAAGGAATTGCAGTCGCAGGGACGCACGGTAAAACGACAACGACTAGTTTGATTGCGAGCATTTTAGCGGAGGCGGGTATGGATCCGACCTATGTGATTGGCGGCAAATTAGAGTCTGCTAATGCCAACGCAAAATTAGGCACTGGTGAATATATCGTTGCTGAGGCAGATGAATCGGATGCTTCATTTTTGCACTTAACGCCTGTAATGGCCGTGGTCACTAATATTGATGCTGATCATATGGACACTTATGAGCATAGTTTTGAAAAGCTTAAAAGTGCATTCGTTGAATTTTTACAGCAACTCCCTTTTTGGGGAATGGCTGTGGTGTGCATAGATGATGCAAATATTCGTGAAATTCTTCCACGAGTGACTAAGCCTGTAATGACCTATGGGTTGAGTAAGGAGGCGCGAGTAAGGGCAAAAAATGTCGTTGCTGACAATGGTCAAATGCATTTCACAGTCCAACGCATTAATGGTGTGACAACAGAGTTTGACGTCACGCTGAATTTGCCTGGTCAGCATTATGTATTAAATGCGTTGGCAGCGATTGCAATTGCCAGTGAGCTCAATGTTCCAGATGAGGCGATTGTAAAAGCGCTTAAAGAATTTAAAGGCGTGGGTCGCCGCTTCGAGCGTTATGGGGAAGTGGCTGCAAAAACAGGCGGTACTTTTACATTAATTGATGATTACGGACATCACCCAGTAGAAATGCAGGCGGTCATCGCTGCTGCACGAGGTGCATTCCCTGGGCGTCGTTTGGTGTTGGCTTTCCAACCTCATCGTTATACAAGAACACGCGATTGTTTTGAGGACTTTGTTCGCGTGCTTTCAAGTGCCGACGCCGTATTGCTCACCGAAGTTTATCCAGCAGGTGAGGCAGCTATTGTTGCTGCCGATGGACGAGCGCTTGTGCGTGCTGTGCGTGTAGCCGGAAAAGTAGAACCGCTATTTTTAGAAACAACAAATGAATTGCCACAGGCGATTTTAAATACTGCAAAAAATGGTGATGTTGTGATTGTGATGGGGGCAGGTTCTATCGGCCAAGTGGCTGCTAAAACTAAGGAGTTGTCAGCTTGATGGCCCAAAGTAAATTACAGGGTACTTTGTTGTTGAATGAGTCATTGGCTCGTTATAACAGCTGGCGAGTTGGTGGTAAAGCAGACCGCGTTTACATCCCTGCTGGTTTGCAAGATTTGCAAGATTTCTTGCAAGGCTTAGACCGAAATGAGCCAGTGCATTTTATTGGTTTGGGTTCGAACTTATTAGTTGGTGATGGCGGCGTACGTGGCACGGTCATCGTAATGCACAACGCACTTAACACTTTAGAAATGCAAGGTGATTTGATCTATGCCGATGCAGGAGTCACTAGTGCAAAAGTTGCTAAATTTAGTGCCAAGCAAAGCAAACGTGGCGCAGAGTTTCTCGCTGGTATTCCAGGTACGGTAGGTGGCGCTTTGGCTATGAATGCCGGATGCCATGGCGGCGAGACTTGGGACATTGTGAACAAAGTGCTAACGATTGATACGCACGGGAATTTGCATGAGCGTGCTCGAGATGAGTTTTTAGCGAGTTATCGTCATGTAGAAATGCCAGCTAAAAATGAATGGTTTGTTGGTGCTTGGTTTGAGCTACCCAACGGTAGTGCAACAGAGGCTGAATTAACAATTAAGAATTTATTGGCAAAACGCTTGGCGACGCAGCCACTCAATTTGCCAAATGCGGGTTCAACATTTCGCAATCCAGAAGGTGATTATGCCGCACGTTTAATTGAAGCTTGTGGATTAAAAGGGCACCAAATTGGTGGGGCACAAGTGTCAGAAAAGCATGCAAATTTTATTGTGACATCACCAGGTGCAACAGCTGAGGATATTCACCAAACAATTGCATTGATGCGTGACACAGTGAAAGAAAAATTTGGTGTTGAGTTACAGCAAGAAGTCAGAGTAATAGGCGAGAAATGAAGATGAATTTTGGCAAAGTAGCAGTGTTATTAGGTGGTCAATCAGGTGAGCGTGAAGTCTCACTAAAAAGCGGTTCAGCTGTATTGGCTGCATTGCAAGGACAAGGTATTCAAGCCGAGGCTTTTGATCCTGCACAACGTCCACTGCATGACTTGGAAAAATATGATGCCGCATTTATTTCCTTGCATGGACGCTTTGGCGAAGATGGTGCTATGCAAGGAGCTTTGGAGTTATTAGGGATTCCTTATACAGGCTCTGGTGTCATGGCTTCTGCGATTGGCATGGATAAATGGCGAACTAAGTTAGTTTGGTGTGCTGCTGGTGTAACGACTCCAGCGTTTGAGGTGGTTACTGCAAATAGTGATTTTGCGGCAATTGAGAAAAAGTTAGGTTTGCCTTTGTTTGTGAAACCAGCCAATGAAGGCTCAAGTATTGGGATTAGCAAAGTTAAAAAGTCTGGTGAATTGAAAGCTGCTTATGAGCTTGCTGCTAAGTCTGATCCTCTAGTTATTGCGGAACAGTTTGTTGGTGGCGGCGAATATACCGTGGGTATTTTAGGTGATCGTGCATTGCCTATCGTTCGTATTGTTCCTGCGAATGAGTTTTACGATTTTGAGGCTAAATATTTACGCGATGATACCCAGTACTTATGTCCATGTGGATTGCCTGCAGAGCAAGAAGCCAAAATTCAGGCTGAAGCGGTACAAGCATTTAAAGCGATTGGTGGTACAGGATGGGGGCGTGTCGATTTCCTGATGGATGAAGATGGTAAGCATTATTTCTTGGAAGTGAATACCAGTCCAGGGATGACAGACCATAGTTTGGTGCCAATGGCCGCTAAAGCCGCTGGCATTGCTTTTGGTGATTTGGTTAAACAAATATTAAGTTTGGCGATTGAGAAACATACGGGAGAACAGGCGCGTGTGGAATAAACCACAGCTTCTTAATTGGGTTGCCAATTTATTGTTTGCAGTTGCCTTTGTCTTGTTTCTGTATGGCGTACTGTATGCGGTTGTACATTTGCCAATTTTTCCTTTGCGCGAAGTTCGTGTTGAAGGCGAACTTAAACATGTGACACGGGAGCAGGTGAAGTTAATTTCTAGCCGTTATTTGCAAGGTAATTTTTTTACAGTGGATTTGGAAAAGACACGAGATGCTTTTCAGAAATTACCTTGGGCAAGAAATGTAACCGTAAGAAGACGTTGGCCGAATGGCTTGGAAGTAGTGATTGAAGAGCATCAAGAGCTAGCAAGATGGGGCAATATTGCTTTAGTAAATACTTATGGCGAACTTTTCCATGCGGCATCTGATTCGGATTTGCCAAGTTTTTTAGGTCCTGGCGATGGCGTGCATGAAATAGCAGAACGTTATGCGGTATTTAGTGATTTGTTAGCGCCGATGAATTTGAAAGTCAGTGAAATGACATTAACGCCAAGGCGTTCTTGGGAGTTAAAAACTGATAAGGGTTTAGTGATTGCGCTTGGTCGAGAAGAAATGGATGCGCGCTTAAAAAGGTTTGCTACGGTGTATGCAAAAACTTTAGCAAGTGTGAATGGAAATTTGAAATATGTAGATTTACGTTATCCAAATGGCTTCGCAGTTTACCGAGCAGGTGGT
>JBEDFH010000106.1:0-3607 GCA_041175265.1 Pseudomonadota bacterium
CGTTTCTCCCTCACCTCTTCTGTTAAGCGAGAAACGAATCCACCACCACCCAAAATATAGTTACCAACATAGAGTGGGAAGAAATCGACATCACCTCGCTTGATTCCCGGATAGCCAAGCAATATATGCGCTTGCGTAGCAGGATGAGGAATGCGTTGCTCACTGGCAGCAGCTGGATAAGTAACAGCAGGCAATGCAGCCGGCATCGCAGCTTTTGGTAAGCCGGCAGAAATACTTTCAGCAATTCGCTCAGCCTCGGCACGAGTAATATCACCCATTAAGGCAATAACAGCACCTTGAGCACCATAATGTTGTATATAAAACTTTTGCAAATCGTTACGGGTTATGGCTGTGACCGTATCAATTTCACCATCCTCATCCAATGCATAAGGATGATTACCAAACAAGGCTTTCGAAAATGCTTTGCTTGAAATACTCTCCGGCTGGGTCGCAGACTCTTTCAAACCTGCAATAATGCGTGATTTTTCTCTTGCCAACACAGCATCTGGGAAGTCAGGTTTTTGTAAAATCTTAGTGTAGATTTCTAAAGCCTTAGTTTGCTCTCGGCTACTGCTCAAGGTACGCAATTTAAAACTGGCTCGATCAGCATCTAAACTGCCACCCAAATTAGCACCAATATCTGCCATTTGTTTAGAGATATCTTGATCAGTCATTCCTCCAGCACCAAGCGTCATCATATAACGCGTAATACCAGCTAAGCCTGACTTAGCCTTCTCATCACGCGCACTACCCGCATAAAAATTAGTACTGACATCAACAATGGGTAAATCATGGTTCTCAACAAAATAAACTTCTGAACCTTGGCTTGTTTTCCATTGCTGAATATTTAAAGCGGCTTGTGCTGAGGTGGCAAACACCCAAGTAAAAATACCTAAACATAAGCCACGAATAAGCGAATTAGTGAACATGTGGCTTTCCTTTCGGTGCTGTATCTGTAATCGGTTGTGGATCAAGTGTTGCAACCGTCATATTGTCTTTCACGAAGTACTTCTTAGCGACCGCTTGAACTTGTTCCGCTGTCACTGCTTGCAGCTTTGCGGGATAACTCTGCAAAATCTTCCATGAGAACCCCGTCGTTTCCAACTGACCAATTTGCATTGCTTGATAAAACATCGAATCGCGTTGATAGACATCAGCCGCAATCACTTGAGCCTTTACTCTTAGCAACTCTTCTTCAGTAATCCCAGAAATTTTAATTTTTTCGATTTCTTGCAAAATAGCAGCCTCAAGTTCAGCTGCTGTTTTACCCTCAGATGGCGTTCCATCTAAAACAAATATAGTTTCTCTACCACGTTGAATCATGTCATAGCCTGCATCGACATCTACGGCAATTTGAGACTGTCTGACTAAGTTTTGATTTAAGCGAGCCGAAGCATTGCCGTTTAAAACACCGGCCAAAATCTCAAGCGCATATGGCTCAACATCTTTATCCGCATCATTAAGTGGTGGCACATGAAAACCCATCAACACATAAGGTAGCTTAGCTTGAGCTTTCACTACAACACGACGTTCCCCTGTTTGCGCTGGCTCAACCTGAGGTTTTCTATCAGGCAAACTACGTGCTTTTAGTGGTCCAAAATATTGCTTAGCTAACTTAAGCACATCCTCCGCTTTAACATCTCCAACTACAACTAAAGTCGCATTATTAGGCGCATACCATTTTTTATACCATTCACGCGCATCTTCAGCCGTCATATTCTCTAAGTCATTCATCCATCCAACAATCGGTCTGCTATATGGGTGAACGTGATAGATTGTTGACTTAAACTGCTCACTGACTTTTGATTGTGGTTTGTCTTCCGTGCGCCAGCGACGTTCTTCCATCACCACTTTAATCTCTTTAGCAAATTCTTCATCCGTCAGGTTTAAATTCACCATGCGATCAGCTTCCAATTTAATTGAAAGTGGCAATTGTGATTTTTCTAACTGTTGGAAATAAGTCGTGTAGTCTTGAGAGGTAAACGCATTTTCCTTGCCGCCTGCTGCAGCCACCAAACGTGAGAACTGTCCTGCTTTAATTTCTTTAGTGCCTTTAAACATCATGTGCTCAAGAACGTGAGCAACGCCTGTTTTACCATTCACCTCATCTAAGCTACCTGCCCTGTACCAAACTTGAGATACCACTACAGGGGATCTATGATCTTCTTGGACAACAATTTTAAGACCATTTTCCAATTTAAATTCTTTGGTTTCTGCATTGGCCAATATCGGCACAAGTGCAAGAAACGCCCACCATTTAAATGTCTTCAAACTTACTCTCCTAAATTCTAATGATGACTTAAGCAAATGGCTTAAGAAATGAAATGCAAGCCAAATTTACTTTTATCTGACAGAGTTACTCTGATTTAAGTTCTAAAAAGAATATGATTGAAATAAAGCTACGAGATAAATTCAGCGCCTTCGTCATGAATCCATGATTTTAATAGTGTATAAGTAACTGCCAATATTGTTGGTCCAATGAACAATCCAACAATACCAAAACTTAACATTCCGCCCACAACCCCTGCAAATACTAACAACAAGGGCAAATGTGCCGCATGCTGAATAAATATTGGCCTCACAACGTTATCAATCGTTCCAACAATGATTGTCCAAGCGACCATAAATAATCCCCACTCACTTTGCCCTTGCATAAATAAAATCCCAGCAGCGACAGCCGTCACAGGTGCCGCCCCAATTTGCGCAACACTTAATACAAACATCAGTAGCGTACTCAATCCAACAAAAGAGAGTCCTGCAATCAGTAAACCAACTCCGCCTAAAATTGCCTGAACAAAAGCAGTCACAATGACGCCAAGCGCTACTGCACGAATTGCTTGGGAAGCTAATAGAACAGCCCCTTCGCCTCGGTCGCCAGCCAACCTTCCAGCAAAACGTGTGATATTGAAAGCGAATTTTTCGCCCGATAGATACAAAGTTGCAGCAATAAAAATGACTAGGATGAAATTTAGGAACAAGAGACTGATATTACCTAATTGCTTAAGGAACCAACGCGCTAACTCTCCAGAATATGGCGCAAGCTGTCCCGAAAGACCCTTTGAAGCAAGTAATTGCCACTGATCTGAAATATGACGTCCAATTAATGGAATGGACTGAACCCAATCAGGCAAGGGAGAAAGTGATAAATGCTCAAGCCTACTTGGAAAATCAGCAATTTCATGAATATGCTCAACCAAGACCTCAATTGCCAGCATGGATGGCAAAATAATAATTAACAACAAAAAAACGACCATGCTAATGGTGGCATAGACTCTATTGTTATTGAGCTTTCGTTCTACCCATAACATCATTGGCCATGTTGCTATCACCAACATCGCAGCCCATACAATGGCCAATAAAAACGGATGCATTACCCACAGACTTAGCGCACCGAGCAAAGCAACAAAAATCACAACCAACATTGTCCGCGTAACGTCTTTAGCATGTTTCTGCATCATGTAAACAATCCTTTTAGCTCGTGTTAAGTCACACCTTAATAGTCGCATAAAACGCACTCTAAATTCAAAGTTCACCTAAAAAATCTAAGTAGATTGATATATACGCAACTGGTCCTGACTCTTTATATTCTATTTGGTTATAAATTTAT
>JBEDFH010000107.1:0-867 GCA_041175265.1 Pseudomonadota bacterium
CGCAGTCACTTTAAAAGGTAATCCAATTACGATTGGTGGAAAATTTCCTAGCAAAGGCCAAGCATCTCCGAACTTTGAACTTGCTAACGCAAAGCGTGAGAACGTAACGCTAGAAAGCTTCGCCGGCAAACGTAAAATCTTGAACATTTTCCCAAGCATCGACACACCAACATGCGCAACATCAGTGCGTGAATTTAACAAAAAGGCATCTACTTTAAACAACACTGTCGTGCTTTGCATTTCAGCTGACTTACCTTTCGCACAAACTCGTTTTTGTGGTGCCGAAGGGATTGAAAACGTGGTGACTTTATCTAGCTTCCGTAACAACGCAAAGTTTGCGCAAGACTTCGGTGTAGCGATTACAGATAGCAGCTTGGCTGGCTTAACAGCACGTGCGGTGATTGTGCTTGATGAAAATAACCAAGTATTACATAGCGAATTAGTTTCAGAAATTGCCAACGAGCCTAATTACGACGCAGCACTGGCGTGCTTATAATCCACTTTAATGGATGTAAATAGACCCCGCATCAAGTGCGGGGTGACATAGAAAAAGCCCAGGAAAACTGGGCTTTTTTGTTTACTGATAATCCGTATATTTGGCGTTACTGCCTTTGGCGTGTGAATAATCCGCTTCAGCGGATATATTCCACGGACAAGCCGCCTGCGGGCTTATGGCTGATACTCAGTGTATTTAGCATTACTACCCTTACACTTCTCTACTGGATATTTAATCGCATTGAGTGCAATTTTTTGATGCGCTGCCGCAATCAAATCCACGCCCGTCACTTCAGCCAATCGCAATAAATATACAAAAGTGTCTGCCAGTTCATGACCAATTTCAGTGCGTCTTTCCTCACTCATCTGCTT